>CAYFWA010000029.1:0-7175 GCA_964346625.1 uncultured Myxococcales bacterium | reverse complement strand
GCCCGCGGGGGCGACGGATGAGCAGGCGGCGCCCGAGCAGGCGGCGCCCGAGCAGGCGGCGCCCGAGCAGCCGCCCCCAGGCGTGGGCTCCGAGCCCGCGGGGGCGACGGATGAGCAGGCGGCGCCCGAGCAGGCGGCGCCCGAGCAGCCGCCCCCAGGCGTGGGCTCCGAGCCCGCGGGGGCGACGGATGAGCAGGCGGCGCCCGAGCAGGCGGAGCCTGCGCGGGGCCCGGAGCCGGTGGCGGTCGCCGCGGCGACGGCCCGGTCGGAGGCAGACCGGGCTGACTCGTTGGAGGAGCGGGTCACGCTGCAGCAGTCGGGGCGCTACCGCATCCGGGGCGAGCACGGGCGGGGAGGCATCGGGCGCGTGCTGGAGGCATTCGACGAGCACGTGGGCCGGGAGATCGCCATCAAGGAGCTCATCCCGCACGACAAGGGCGACAGCGGGCCCCAGACCCCGGCGGGCAAGCCCGCCGCGGTGGCGGCCCGTTTTCTGCGCGAGGCCCGGGTGACGGGGCAGCTCGAGCACCCCAACATCGTGCCGGTCTACGAGGTGGGGCGCCGCGACGACGGTACGCTCTATTACACCATGAAGCTGGTGCGGGGTAAGACCCTGGCGCAGACCCTGCGGACCTGTCGCTCGCTGGAGGAGCGGCTGCGCCTGCTGCCCCACTACGTGGCGCTGTGTCAGGCCATCGCCTATGCCCACAGCCGGGGGGTGATCCACCGGGACATCAAGACCGGCAACGTGATGCTCGGCGAGTTCGGCGAGACGGTGGTGCTGGACTGGGGGCTGGCCAAGGTGCGGGGGCAGCAGGACATCGGGGGCGGGGAGCTGGAGCAGGAGATCCGCCTGTACCGGGACGAGGAGGCGGGCAAGACGGTGGATGGCCGCGCCATCGGGACCCCGGCCTACATGAGCCCCGAGCAGGCCGAAGGCGAGATCGACGCCATCGACGAGCGCTCGGACGTCTGGTCCCTGGGCGCGGTCCTCTATGAGATCCTCACCGGGCGGCCCCCCTTCGAGGGGGTCAACGCTTTCGAGGTCATCGGCAAGGTGCTCTCGGAGCGCGTGACCCCGCCCGGGGAGGTGGACCCGGCCATCCCGCCGGAGCTGGCCTCGGTGTGCGAGAAAGCGCTGCGCCGGAGACCATCGCGCCGATACGTGGGGGCCCAGCGCCTGGCCGAGGAGGTGGAGGCGTACCAGTCCGGGGCCCGGGTCACGGCCTACGAGTACAGCTCCTGGGATCTGCTCAAGCGCTTCGTGGCGCGCAACCGCGCCCTGTCGGCGGCCTCGCTGCTGCTGTTCGTGGTGCTCATCGCGGCCTCCGGCATCATCTTCTGGGCCTACCGCAGCACCGACGAGGCGCGGCAGAGCGAGCTGCGCGCGCGCCTGGAGGCCGAGCGGGCGCTGTCCGAGTGGAAGTCGGCGGTGGAGCGCACCCGCGTGGTGAGCCGCCAGCTCGCCCAGGCCTACCAGGCCACGGCGGAGCGCGAGATCGCCCTGCGCGACTTCATGAGCGCTCTGATCTACGTGGCGGCGGCGCTGCGGCACCACCCGGACAACCCGCAAAGCAAGTTCTACGCGCCGTCGGCGTCGCCCCGCCTGGCAGCCAGCGGGGTGGGGCTGCAGGCCACGGGTGGCGCGCAGCCCCGGGCGGCCCGCAGGGCGGCCCGGGGTGGGAGGCCGCGGTCGCCGCCGCAAGGGCTGGACCTCCCGGCCGCGGTGGAGCGGGCCGCGGCTGGCGTGGCCGCCGTGGGAGGCGGCGAGGGCGAAACGGGTGACGAGGGCGAAACGGGTGACGAGGGCGAAACGGGTGACGAGGCCGACGAGGGCGACGAAGGCGGCGAGGTTGGCGTGGGTGGTGCGGGGAGCGGGGGGGGCGCGGCCTCGGGCCGCGTGGCAGGCGCCGTGGTGTCCAGCGGCGGATCCGGCAGCGATCCCGGGCCCGGGCCGCGGCCGGAGCCGAGCCCGGAGCAGCGGTCCACCGGCCCGGCGGGCTGCCCCCCCGACCCGGGCTCGGCGGCCGGCAGCGGGCCGCGGATTCCGTGTCGGGATCGACGCCTGGAGTCGCTGCTGGGGCTGCAGTCGATCCTGTTCTCGGTGCGCACCCACAAGCGGGTCACGCGCCAGGGCGAGCTGGTGGTGCAAAAGGGCAGACCGCTTTATGCGCTGGGCTTCTCCTCCTCCGGTGAGCTGCTCGCCGCCGGCGGCGCCGACGGGGCCCTGGTGCTCTGGGCGGTGAAGCAGCGCCAGGTGGTGGGTCGCCTCGATGGCCACGGCAAGCTGGTCACCGCGGTGGCGTTCTCGCCCGAGGGTCAGTATCTGGCCGTGGGGGGCTCTGACCAGGTGGTGCACCTGTGGGACGTCCGCACCCGAAAAGAGGTGGCCCGGCTGAAGGGGCACGGCGACGCGGTGCTGGATTTGGCCTTCTCGCCGGACGGTCGCTGGCTCGCCTCGGCTAGCAAGGACAAGACCGTGCGGCTCTGGCACGTGGCGCAGCGGCGCGAGGTGACGGTGCTCACGGCGCACGAGGACACAGTGTTCGCCGTGGCCTTCGGTCCGCGAGGGCGGAGCCTGGCCTCGTCCGGCTCGGATCGACTCATCCGGCTGTGGTCCGTGCCCGTCATCGCAGGCGGCGGGCCGGCGCGGCCGCGCGCCACCCTGCGGGGCCACGAGGGATCGATCTTCTCGCTGTCGTTCACCCCCGACGGGCGCCTGCTGGCCTCGGCCGGTGAGGACCGCACCCTCCGGCTGTGGGACGTGCGCAGCGCGCGGCAGGTGTCCGTGCTCCGCGGCCACGACCAGCTCGTGCGCGCGGTGGCCTGCGGTCCCCGCGGCCGGCTGCTGGCCTCGGTGAGCTTCGACCAGACCGTGCGGATCTGGGGGCTGCAGGAGCGCCGGGTGGTGGCCAAGCTCCGCGGGCACGGCAGGCGAGTGGACGCGGTGGCCTTCTCGCCCGACGGCCGCGTGGTGGCGTCGGCCGGTCGCGACGGGGCCGTGCGGCTCTGGCGCGTGGATCCCAAGCCGCCGGTGATCCAGCTCACGGGGCACCGCGACCTGGTGGAGGCCGTGGCGGTGTCTCCGGAGGGTGAGCGGTTGGCCTCGGCGAGCTACGATCGCACCGTGGGGCTGTGGGACCTCGAGAAGCGAAAGCTGGTGCGCCGCCTGGAGGGCCACCGCAAGGCGGTGCTGGCGGTGGCGTTCTCGCCCGATGGCAAGACGGTGGCCTCGGCGGGCCGCGATCGGGGGGTGCGGTTGTGGCGCGCCGCGGACGGCGAGGCGCTGGGGCTGCTGCGGGGCCACCGCCGGGACGTCAACAGCCTCGCGTTCCTGGGACCCGGCCGCCTGGCGTCGGCCAGCAGCGACGGCACCGTGCGCCTGTGGAACCTTAAGCGGCAGGTGGCGCGGCTCGTGCTGGAAGGGCACCGCGACGAGGTCTACGACGTGGCCGTGGACCCCGAGGGGCGGCGCGTGGCCACCACCAGCTTCGACAAGACCATCCGGATCTGGGACGCCCGCTCCGGGCGGCGGCTCCGGGTGCTCTCCGGCCCGCCGGGCTACGCCTTTCGCCTGGCCTGGTCCCCGGACGGCCGGCACCTGGCGGCGGCGCGGCAGCGCACCGAGACGGCCGCCGAGATCGAGCTGTGGGACGTGCGCCGCGGGCACCGGGTGCGGCGGCTGCCGGGGCACCGGCGGCTGATCAACAGCCTGGCCTACAGCCCGGACGGATCGCTGCTCCTGTCGGGCAGCAAGGACCACACGGTGCGGCTGTGGGAGCCCGCCACCGGGCGACTGGCCCAGGTGCTGGAGCACTCCCGCGCGGTCTCCGCCGTACGCTTTTTACCCGACGGGCGCCGCTTCGTGGCCAACGACTGGAAGACCATCCGCGTCTATCCCCTGCAGCGCCCCGTCTGGCGCCTGGATCCCGACGCGCTGCTGCGGCGGGCCCAGCGCGAGGCCGGGCTGGTGCTCGAGGAGCTCGACCTCCGCCCGGCCACGACGGGAGGGGGTCCCCGATGAGCCAGGAGAAGCCGGCGCAGGAGCTCGCCCGGGCGCGGGCGCGCATCGCCGAGCTGGAGGCGCAGCTCGAGGAGCTGCAGTCCGGCCTGCGTCTCACGGTGACCTCGGAGGTGCTCACCGGCACGCTGGTCACCGACGAGGCGCCCTCGTCCATCTCCTCGCTCGAGGAGATGGTGCTCATGGTCAACCCCGATCGCACCATCGGCTACGTGAACGCTCCCATGGCCCGGCTGCTGGACCTGCCGGATCGCAAGCGGGTGCTCGGCGAGCCGCTGAGCCGCTGGGACCAGGGTACGCTGGGCGTGGGCACCCTCGCCGCCCTGAGCACCTCGGCCCTCGCCGTGGACCAGACCGTGGTGGTGGAGCAGTGCTTCCCGGACCTGCCCGAGGATCGGCTCCCCTCCGGCGTCGGTGAGCGCCCCGCCGGCGCGCCCACCCTGCGCCTGATGGCCAGCCCCCTGCAGGGGCGGGTGCAGATCACGGTCCAGGACGTCAGCAGGCTGCGCTGGCTCGAGGAGACCTTCTCCCGGTTCGTCTCGCCCCAGGTCATCGAGCTCATGCTCGCGCAGCCCTCCGCCGAGTTGCTGGCCATGCAGCGGCGCGAGATCAGCATGCTGTACGCCGATCTGCGCGGCTTCACGCGGCTGGCGCAGACCCTGCCGCTGCAGACCCTGCGCTCCATGATGACCCAGTGGTTCGAACGGATGCAGCGGGCGGTGGAGCGACGCGAGGGCATCGTGGGGCAGTTCGTGGGCGACCAGGTGGTGGCGCTTTTCGGCGCGCCGGTCAAGAGCCCCGACCACGGCCTGCAGGCCCTGCTCACCGCCTGCGACATGCAGCGCGCCCAGGCCGAGCTGCACGCGCGCTGGGCCGAGCAGGGCTGGCCCCGCCCCGGCCTGGGCATCGGCATCTCCACCGGCGAGGTGGCCGTGGGCAACATGGGCACCGAGCGGATGATGTACTACACCGCCCTCGGCTACTGGATGAACCTCGGCGCGCGCCTCTGCGCCGCCGCCGAAACCGACGAGATCCTCACCATCCCCCGCACCCACGCCCTGGCCCTCGAGTCCCTGCGCCGCGGCGTCAAGCCCCCCGACCTCCCCCACCTCGGCTTCGAGTCCCGCGGCGTCTACCGGTTCAAGAACTGCGCCGAGCCCACCGAGGTCCTCGAGGTCAAGCGCCGCGACGCGCCACGTCGTTGAGAGCCGCCGGTGGTTGGCAGCGGGATTCCGCGATGAGCTTGGGGGAGCGCCCCGTTCACCACCGCGCCCCTCATCCGCCTCGGCCGCGGGTACCTGCGCCACCGGATCGTGGGCCGCCTCGCCCTCAGCTACTGACCGGACGCCTGGCCAGTGCCTCCGCCCGTCTCGATGGTCCCCCAGCCACCGACCGTGCTCTACATCAAATGTGTATTATACACAGATAGTGTGGAACGAGACGTGTATCTGAGACGAGCCGGCTGGCCGTATCGCGCGAAGAGGCGCCAGAGAATCTGGAATTAGTTGCATGATAGCAGTTGGTTAAAAGGACGATGCGGCGCTGGGGCGCAGTTGGCACCGGCCTTGCTCATGTGGGGAGGCGTGAAACGGAGGCGTCGATAGGCCACGGCAACGAAAAACCACGCCACGGCAACGAAAAACCACGCCACGGCAACGAAAAACCACGCCACGGCAACGACGCCAAGGAAGAGCGCCATGAGCAACAGAGCAGAGAACTCGGTCCTCACCTCGCTGAAGGACCTTCAACGCATCGAGCAGGAGCGAACGGAGCGCGAGGAGGCCGAGCGCCAGACGCGCCTCGCGGCCGAGGAGGCCGCCCGCAAGGAGGCCGAGCGCCAGGCCGCCGAACAGGCCGAGGCCGAGCTACGGGCCGCCGAGCAGGCCGCCCGGGACGCGGAGTTGGCACGGGAGCGCGAGGAGCGCGAGGCCCGGCTCCGGTTGGCCGCCGCCGAGGCCAGCGCCCGGGCCGAGGCCGAGGCCAAGGTGGAGGCCGAGCGCCAGCGGCTGGAGATCGAGGCGCGCAACTCGGTGGCGGGCCTGGGCGGCCGCCGGTGGGCGGCCCCGCTGATCCTCGGCCTGCTGCTCGCGGTGGGCGGGGGCCTGGGCTACGTGTTCGGCCTGTACCTGCCCGAGCGCGAGCGCCAGCGCGAGGCCGCGCAGCAGGCGCGCCTGGAGGCCCTGCAGAACCAGGCGCGGCAGGAGCGAAAGGCGCTGCTCGCCCGGCTCGCCCAGCAGCAGAAGGACCTCGAGGCGGCCATCGCCAAGGCCCGCAGCGGGGCGGAGGTGGCGGCCCTCAAGGAGCAGCTCACCGCGCTGAAGGAAAAGCGCGCCAAGGCCAAGGCCACAGAGCGCGACAAGCGCCTCGAGGGCCGCTCGGGCCGCACCACGAGCTGGCGCTCCCGCGGCACCCGCACGAACCGTGGCAACCGGGGCAACCGCGGCGCCACCCGGACCGGCATGGCCAAGACACCCATGAAGCCGGACCCCAACATCCGCAACAACGCCCTGCGCGGGCTGTTCGAGGACTAGCGCCACACGGTCGTCCGGAGCCCGGGTTTCGGGGCTCCGCTCCCCCGAGCTCCGGACGACGGTGACCGACAGACAGTGATTCCGAATCGGAGCCGTCGAGTATCGCCGCGGCTCGAGCGAACCGGCCCGCGATAGCGCGGGAGGTCGGGGTGACGGGAAGCAAAACCGGGCCGCGACCCGCCGCCCCACGCGCTCCCCGCCCGCTCCCGGGCCGGCCCTCGCAAAAGCCGCGGCGATGCTTGGCGGTACCTTCCCCCACTCCCCGCGAAGTCTCTACTCATTCATCCTCCCCGCGCTGGCGCCGCGCCGGGTCCGCGGTGCGTTGCGGCCTCGAGGTTGGTGGGACCGGGCAATTTGGGCCCTAGGACACCGACAGGCTATGGGGACGCAGGTTCGATTTCTCACTTTCGCGGGGTGGCTTGGATCTTGGGGCGTATTGTTGGGGCGTTTTGTCGGGGCGTTTTGTCGGGGCGTTGTCTCTGGCCGCGGTCCAGGCTAGTATCCGCGAGCGGGCGGCGATGGAAAGGAGTGGACGGAGGGCGCGTGCGGGGGTGGCGGAGGCTAGAACCGGTAAGGGAGCGGGTCAAAATAAGGTCTGCAAGTCAGGGCGTCGAGGCGCCCGG
>CAYFWA010000028.1:0-21271 GCA_964346625.1 uncultured Myxococcales bacterium | reverse complement strand
AGTCAACATTTCATAAGTGCAGTACAAATCCCGTTGAGAAATTCGGACAGAGCCGAGAAAAACCGGGGGGTGACCCCGCGGACCGAGTGCCACATCCCGGAGCAGACATCGGGATGTGGCAGGTGCCCCGTTGCGTTGACAGCCCAACGATCATGCAGTATTGAAGCGCTCGCGCCGTGCGGTGGGCGCCGCGCCGGCCCGGCCAGCGAGCGACGTCCGCCCGGCCGCGAGCCGCGCCCGCTTTTTGGTTTTTGGAACCTGGAGACGAAGCCGTGGAACTGAAACAGACCCTCAAGCTGCCGAAGACGAAGTTCCCCCAGCGGGGCAACCTGGCCAAGCGCGAGCCAGAGCAGGTGAAGCGCTGGCAGCAGCAGGGGATCTACGCGCGGATCACCGAGGCCGCGCGCGAGCGGCCCGTGTTCGTTTTGCACGACGGCCCGCCCTACGCCAACGGCAGCATCCACTACGGGCACATCCTCAACAAGGTCCTCAAGGACCTGGTGGTCAAGCACCGGACCATGGCCGGCTACCGCTGCCACTACATCCCGGGCTGGGACTGTCATGGGCTGCCCATCGAGCTGAAGGTGGATCGGGGCCTGTCCGAACAGGAAAAAGAGAGCCTGTCCACGGTTCAGATCCGCCAGCGGTGCCGGGACTATGCCCTGCGCTACGTGGACATCCAGCGCGAGGAGTTCCAGCGCCTGGGCTGCTTCGGCGACTGGGAGCACCCCTACCTGACCCTGCAGCCCTCCTACGAGGCGACCATCGTCCGCGAGATCGCCCGACTCATCCGCGGTGGCTACCTGTACCGGGGCCGCAAGCCGGTCTACTGGTGCGCCTCCTGTCGCACCGCCCTGGCCGAGGCGGAGGTGGAGTACGGCGACCACGAGTCCCCGTCCATCTACGTGAAGCTGCCGCTGGTGGAGGACGCCGGAGCCGCGGCTCCGGAGCTCGCCGGGGTCTCCACGTCCCTGGTGATCTGGACCACCACCCCCTGGACCATCCCCGCCAACCTGGCGGTGGTGGCCTGGCCGGACTACGCTTACGTGGCCCTGGAGGTCGCAGGGGAGTTCTACCTCGTGGCCAAGGAGCTGGCCGACTCCTTTTTGCAGGCCTGCGGCCTCGAGGCCACCCGGCGGGTGGACGTGGACCTCTCCAAGCTCGAAGGAGCCAAGTACCGCCACCCCCTCACCGGAGACCGCACCGAGGCGGACTACCGGGTGTGGTTCGCCGATCACGTCACCCTGGAGACCGGCACCGGCCTGGTGCATACGGCGCCGGGGCACGGCGCCGAGGACTACGCCGTGGGCCAGCAGCACGGGCTGGACATCTACGCGCCGGTGGACGACGCGGGCCGGTTCACCTCCGACGTTCCTGCCTACCAGGGGACCCTGGTGCACGACGCCAACGACGCCGTGAAGCGCGACCTGCGAGAGGCCGGCGCGCTGCTCAACCCCCCCGACCAGTCCCTGGTCCACTCCTATCCCCACTGCTGGCGCTGCAAGAGCCCCATCGTGTTTCGCGCCACGCCCCAGTGGTTCGTGGACCTGGAGCACGCCAATCTGCGTCAGCGCGCCCTGGAGGAGATCGACCAGACGCAGTGGATCCCCCACTGGGGGCGGGAGCGCATCCACGGCATGGTGGCCAACCGGCCGGACTGGTGCCTGTCGCGCCAGCGCTCCTGGGGCGTGCCCCTGCCGGTGTTGCGCTGCAACGACTGCGGCGAGGACGTGGCCTCGGCCGAGATCGCCGAGCACGTCGCCGAGGTGTTTTCCCGCGAGGGCTCCGACGCCTGGTTCCAGCGCGAGGTCGCCGACCTCGTGCCCGCGGGTACGAGGTGTCCCGCCTGCGGCTCGACCCATCTGGACAAGCAGAAGGACATCGTGGACGTCTGGTTCGAGTCGGGCGTGAGCTGGGCGGCGGTGTGCGAGCCGAACCCGGATCTCGGCGTGCCCGTGGATCTGTACCTCGAGGGCTCGGATCAGCACCGGGGCTGGTTCCACTCGGCGCTGCTCACCGGAATCACGGGCCGGGATCGCGCCCCCTACAAGGCGGTGCTCACCCACGGCTTCGTGGTGGACGAAAACGGCCGCCCCTACTCCAAGAGCCTGGGCAACTACGAGCCGCCGGACAAGATCCTCGAGCAGCAGGGCGCCGAGATCTTTCGCCTGTGGGTGGCCTCGGAGGACTACCGCAACGACATCCGGATCTCGCCGGTGATCATCAAGCGGCTCACCGAGGGCTACCGCCGCATCCGCAACACCGTGCGCTTCATGCTCGGCGCCCTGGCGGACTTCGAGCCCACCCCCCACGCCGTGGATCCCGGGGAGCGCACCGAGGTGGATCGCTGGGCCCTGGCGCGGCTGGAGGGGCACACCGCCAAGCTGCGCAAGGCCTACGAGGCCTACGAGTTCCACAAGGTCTATCACGGCCTGCTGGAGCTCGCCTCGGTGGATCTGTCGGCCCTGTACTTCGACATCCTCAAGGACCGGCTTTACTGCGACCCCCCCACGGGCCTTTCGCGGCGGGCGGCCCAGACCACGGTGTACGAGATCCTGCGGAGCTACCTGACCTTCATGGCCCCGGTGCTCACCTTCACCGCCGAGGAGGCGTGGGGATACCTGCCCCGGCGCCCCGAGGATCCGGAGAGCGTGCACCTCGCCCTGCTGCCCGCGCCGCAGCCCGAGCGGATCGACCCCGCGTTCACCGCCCGGTTCGAATCCATCTTGGCGGCCCGCGCGGCGGTGACCCGCGAGCTCGAGGCCTTCCGGGCCCAGAAGCACCACTCGCTGGACGCCGCCGTGATCCTGGGCGTGCCCGCGCAGCACCGCGCGGCGCTGGAGGCCAGCCGGGAGCAGCTCCCCGACTACTGCATCGTCTCCTCCCTCGAGCTCCAGCCGGCCGCGGGGGACGACTTCGAGGTGACCATCACCGAGCACGACGGGACCAAGTGCCCGCGCTGCTGGAAGCGAAGCCACAGCCCCGAGGCGGTGGATGAGCACGAGGGGCTTTGCCCCCGCTGCGTCGCGGTGGTCCGGGAGCTCATCTCATGAGCGCCAAGCGACGGGACCGGTCGAAACGCCAGACCAAGCCGCGCCGGGCGAACCCGCGCGACGACGCTGCGCAAGCTGCCGACGGGGCGCCGCCCGCGGGGCGCGCCATGGCCTTTCGCCAGAAGCTGATCCTGGTGGTCTCCCTCGGCTTGCTCACCCTGGCGGCGGATCAGGCCACCAAGGTCTGGGCCCGCAGCGCGCTGCTCGCCCCGGGGGAGTACCAGGTGACCCGGGACTCGGGCAAAAAGGCCGTGATCCCGGTGATCGGGGATCGCCCGGGCCTGGAGTTCCGGCTGTCGTTCAACAAGGGGGCGGCCTTCGGCATGTTCGGGCAGACCGGCGGCGCCCGGGTGTTTCTGAGCCTCATCGGCCTGCTGGCCCTCGGTCTCGTCTACTATCTGCTGCGCCGTCCGGAGTCCGACTCCCGACTCTTCGTGCTGGCCCTGGGCTTCGTCTCCGGGGGAGCCGTGGGCAACCTCATCGATCGGGTGCTGTTCGGTCAGGTCACCGACTTCATCTGGGCGTGGGTCACGCCGAGCATCGAGGTCCTGTGGCCCTGGCCGGCCTTCAACATCGCCGACATCGGCCTGGTGGTGGGGGTGCTGCTCATGGTACCGGCGATGCTGTTCGTCCGCCCTCCCCAGCCCGCCGAGGAGGCCGACGCCGACGACGCGGACGCCGACGACGCGGACGGCGAGAGGACCCACGACCGCTCGCAGGGCCCCGGCAAAGCCAAGGGCGAGGCCAGCGAGTCGGGCCCCCGTGGAGCCAAGGGCAAGGGCGGCGAGTCGGGCTCCCGTGGAGCCAAGGGCAAGGGTGGCGGCAAAAGCAAAGGCGACGGCAAAAGCAAAGGCGACGGCAGGGGCTCAAGCGGCGGCAAGGGCAAAGGCTGATCAACGCAGCACCCGCTCCATGCCGTCGTGGGCCAGTCGGGCCTCCACCCCGCGCTCGGCGCCCAGCCGGCGCAGCTTCGCGGCGAGGCGCCGCTCGTCCCCGCCCACGATCTCGGCGCCGCAGTGGGTGATAATCGCCTCGGGCACGCCCTCATTTTTACACCAGGTGAGCTGGGTCCGCACCGGGGTGTGGCCGATGAGCGCCTCCTGCGGCCGGCGCACCATGGAGCGCGTGAGGGTGGCGCCGTCGCCGATGTAGAGCCGGCAGCCGCGCAGCGCCTCGTCGCGCTGGTGGATGTAGACCACGTCCGGGACGTAGAACACGGTGACGCGGCCGGCCCGGACGCGGTAGCCTACCGCCGGGGCCCTCGTGGAGTGATCCAGGGCGAAGGCCTCGAAGGTGATCCCCTCGATGACGCGGGGCTCGCGGACACGCAGGGTGTGGCGGTTGACCACGCCCTCGTAGCCGCCCTCCCGGTCGAGCACCTCCCAGGTGTCGGCCGTGGCGTGCACCGGGAGGCGCGTGCCCTCGGTGAGCCCCTGCACGTGGTCGGGGTGGGCGTGGGTGATCACGAGGGCGTGGGGTCGCGCCGCGTCGAGGTGCCCCTTCCAATCCGCGCCCCAGTCCACCACCACCCGCCGCCCGTAGTACTCGAACCGGGCGCTGGTGTGGCGCCGGTGCCGACGCGTGGCGGGCTCGATGTAGCCCCGGGTTCCCAGGAACGTGATCTTCATGGCGTCGGGCTCCCTTTCCTGGGATTGCGATGATTCCGTCGGCGCTCGTGGCGCTCGCGGCGCTCCCGGCCTGTACCCGGCCCGCAAGGCCGCGGGCCTCGATCCCATCGATGCGCTGCGATTCGAGTAGTGAACGGGGCGGGGAAACGGGGAAAACAGAACAGGCCGGTCAGCGGCGGGCGGCGAAGGGGAGGTTGCGCCGGATGGCGCGGGGCAGGGCCACGTACCAGGGCAACCGGGCGGCGCGGGCGGCCTCGTCGGCGTCGGCGCGGGCCTCGAGCTCGTGCAGGGCCTCCATCACGCGGTCGATGACCAGTCGGCTGGTCTCCTTGGAGGAGGGCAGCGCGTGCAGATCGCTCAGATCCAGCGGCTCACCCACGTACACGTCGACGCGGTTGAAGAAGGTGGGAAACGACCGGCCGATGGGAAGCAGCCTGTGCATGCCCCGGTGATAGACCGGCACCACCTTGCAGCCGGTGTCGTGGATGAGCTTGCCCGTGCCCGGGCGCCCCGGCCGCAGCTTGCCGTCGCGGCTGCGCGTGCCCTCGGGGAAGATGAGCATCTGGCCGGTGGGCAGCGTCTCGGTCATCATGCGCAGGGCATCGAAGTCCTTGACCCCGCGGCGCACCGGGATGCAGCGCCAGCGCGAGGAAAACCAACCGATGATCCGGTTGCAAAAGAAGTTCTCCATGGCCGCCGGGTGGTAGGGCAGCTTGTGGGGCACGAGCAGGCCCGAGGGCCAGCTCGACAGGTGCCCCACCATGTAGCTGTCGATCATGGTGCGGTGGTTCGAGCAGATCAGCGTGTTTTTCGCCAGGCCGAAGTTGCGGCGTCCGTGTACCCGGGTGCGGTTGAACACGCGGAACAGAAACAGGGCGATGAACGAGGTGAGGTTGATCACCAGGTAGGAGGCCAGGTGGTTGACGCCGCGCAGCAGCGTCGCGCCCATGCGCCGCGCCAGCCGCGGCCGGGGGCGGTGGGGCGAAAGCGGCTCGGCCGGCGCCTCGTAGAGCACCTCGCCCGCGGGCGCCGGGTCCGCGGGGCGCGCCGGCGTCGGGCCGGGCCGAGGCGGGGGGTCGGCCTGCGGCTGGGGTTGCGGCTGAAGCTGCGAAAGGTTGCTCTCGGGCTGCGCCATGGCGGTTTTTCCTCGTGGGGTACCCTGCCTGGAGTCGTGGATCCGGCGTGTCGACCTGAAAGCGGGTCTGGATCGGGTCCCTGGGTGTTTACCAAGTGGTGCGCCACCACACTCAAGTTTCGTGCCAGGTCCAGGGTGTGGACCACGGGTCGCGTCGTTCGCAGCGCGTTACGAAATCATTGAGGTTTGTTGAAGGCGGGGTGACCGTCGGGGCGTGGATCTTTCTATCGAGGTGCGTAATGGTTTACCCTGCGTCACGGTTGGCGCGAACTGGATCGCGCAGTTTTTCCGAATTGGTCCGACCAGTTAGCCTGAATTGGTCCGACCAATTCGGGCAACGGGGCGAATATACGCGCGACCGGATACCGGGCGAGCGGGACGAGGCACATGGTCGGGATATCGCGTCGGCAGGCCGTCTGGACGGCGGCGGGGTTGGTGCTCGCGGGGGTGGCCCTGCGCCTGGGCGGGCTGGGCCTGCACGGGCTGTGGCTCGACGAGGCCACCAGCCTCCAGTTCGCGCGCCACGACCTGCAGGGGTGCCTCTGGGCCGAGGTGAACAACCCGCCGCTGCACCGCCTGCTGCTGCACGGGTGGGTCCGGCTGGTGGGTCCGGGATCCGACGCGCTGCTGCGGCTGCCCGCGGCGCTGTTCGGCGTGGCCGCGACCGTGGTGCTCTGGGGGCTGGCGCGGCGGGTGCTCTCGCGCGGTGCGGCCCTGCTGGCCCTCGCCCTGTTCGTGCTCGATCCCTACCACCTGCTGCTTTCCCAGGAGCTGCGCGCCTACAGCCTGCTCACGCTGCTGAGCCTGTTTTCCTGGTGGCTTCATCTGGAGGAGCTGGATCCCCGGCGCCGGGGCGCCGCGCGGATGGGCTGGAGCGCAGCGCTCGGCGTGGCCCTGGCCGCGGGGCTCTACACGCACTACCAGTTCCTCTGGGTCATCCTCGGCATCGGGATCCACCGCGGATGGCGGCTGCTGGGATGGCGGCTGCTGGGATGGCGGCTGCTGGGATGGCGGCTGCTCGGACCCCGGCCGCCCGCCAGCGGGGGGACGGCTGCCCGGCCCGACGACGCGGCCCCTCCCAGGGCAAGGAGCCGTCCCCGCGGCATCGGAGAGGCCCTGGCCACCCTCGCGCCGCTCATCGGGGCGGCGGTCGTCTTCGCCCCCTGGTTCTGGGTGTTCCTCCGCGAGGTGGGCCCCCAGTACCGCGGCTACACCACCAACCTGGCGGGGCGGGTGCTGTCGCTGCCCTTCATGCTGCTGCTGGGCGAGTCCGCGGTGGTGCGCCGCTACCCCGAGTCCTACGCCCACGCCGCCGGGCGGCACCTGTGGCTGCTCATCCCCTTCGTGCTTTCCTTCGTCCCCCTGCTGGGCAGCGGCGTCCGGGCGCTGTGGCGCGCGGACGCCCGGCCAAAGGGCCGCCCGGCCGCCCGGGCGACGCAGAGCCCGACTCCCGCGGAAGCTCTACCCCCGGGGCGGTTCGTGCTCTGGGCTGCGGCGCTGCCCCTCGCAGGGCTGGCGCTGCTGTTTCCGTGGTTGCCGCTTTTCACCGCCCGGTATCTTTCCTTCGTGGCGCCGTTGCTGTGTTTGATCTGCGCCGCGGGGGCGGTGCGGCTGCGCTGGCGCCGGGTGGGCGCGCTGGCCGTGGGGCTGCTGCTCGCCCTCCAGGTCCTTTCGCTGGGGCGCTATCACCTGGATCCCCGCTTCGGACGGGAAAACTGGCGGGAAGCCGCCGCCTGGGTCATGGCGCGGCAGCGGGGTGGGGACGTGATCCTGTTCGATCACCACTACGTGCAGATCCCATTCGACCGCTATCACCACGGGCCGCCGTCGGTGCGCGAGGTGGGGATGCCCGCCGGGAGCGCGGAGCGCGTTTCCCTGCTTCGTCGGCTGTGCGCCGATCCTCCCACGCGGCTGTTTCTGGTGCTGTCCCACTCCTGGGACACGGGTCGGCAGTCCTTGGACACGCTGCAACGCTGCCTGTGTCGCGAGCAATGGCGCATCTTCCGCCAGTCCAGCGGCATCGAGGTGCACCGGCTGGGGCAATGTCACAAAACCGGTTTACGACCCTGAGATGAAGGGGGTATGCTCGCTCCGCTGGTGGCCCACCCAATCCTTCCCGCCGGCTTTCCCCGGTCGAAAGGAGCACCCATGAGCTACGGTCTGCTGTACGACGCCCGATTTCTCGACCATCGCGACACCATGTGGGAGCACCCCGAGTGCCCCGAGCGGCTGATCGCCATCCAGAGCGCCCTGGCCAAGACCGACCTGCGCGAGCGCCTCCTGGCCCGGGAGCCGCGGGAGGCCACCCGGGAAGAGATCCTGCTGGTGCACACCGCGGGCTACTACGATCTGCTGGCCGAGAAGGTCCCGCAGCAAAACGGCCGGCTCGATCCGGACACCTTCTTTTCCACCGGCACCTGGGACGCGGTGCGGCTGGCCGCGGGGGGCGTGGTGGATCTGGCGCTGGACACCTGGAAGGGCGAGGGCGGGCTCACCGGCGGGCTCGGCCTGGTGCGTCCACCCGGTCACCACGCCGAGGCGGATCACGGCAAGGGCTTTTGCTTTTTCAACAACCTCGCGCTGGCGGCGGAGGCCGTGCGGGGCGCGGGCGCCGCGCGCGTGGCCATCTTGGACTGGGACGCGCATCACGGCAATGGCACGCAGCACAGCTTCGAGGACCGCGCCGACGTGCTCTATTTGTCGAGCCACCAGTACCCCTTTTTCCCCGGCTCGGGAGGTCTCGGCGAGATCGGCCGGGGGGAGGGAAAGGGCTACACGGTCAACGTTCCGCTGCCCGCCGGGTGCGGCGACGCGGAGTTCAACCTGGCCTTCGATCGCCTGTTCATCCCGATCCTCGAGCAGTATCGCCCCGACATCCTGCTGGTCTCCACCGGCTATGACGGACACCGCAACGACCTGCTCGGCAGCATGCGCCTCACCGACCTGGGCTTCCGGGTGTTCACCCGCAAGGCCCGGGCCGTGGCCGAGCAGTGCTGCGGCGGCAAGCTGGTGGCCACCCTGGAGGGTGGCTACGACCTGGACGCGCTCGGCCAGGGCGTGGTGGGGTTTTTCGAGGAGATGCTGGCCGATCAGGTGGGCGACGTGGACGCCCTCGCCGAAGGGGAGCCCAACTCCGCCATCGTCGAGCTCATCGACGAGATCCGGGCGCTGCACGAGCCCTACTGGAACCTGTAGCTCGCGAGACGCGACCGTGACAGCCCGCGAGACGCGACCGTGACAGCCCGCGAGACGCGACCGTGACAGCCCGCGAGACGCGAGAGAGGAGAGTCTGACCCCGTGGCCGAAGAGGCGCTGTTCGCCGGCAAGTACGAGCTCGTTCGCAAGCTGGGAGAGGGCGGGATGGCCGAGATCTTCCTGGCCCGCCCCCGGGGCGCCGGCGCCCCGCGGGGCGAGCTGGTGATCAAGCGGATCCATCCAGCGCTTGCCGAAAACGAGGCCTACGTCGATCTCTTTTTGGACGAGGCCCGGATCGCGGCGGATCTGGAGCACCCCAACATCGTCCGGCTGCTCGACATCGGCAAGGCCGAGGGCACCTACTACCTCGCCATGGAGTACGTCCGCGGCGCGGATCTGATGGAGATCTGCCGCCGCGGGATCCAACGACAGCGGTTTTTGCCCCTGGCACACGCGGTGACCATCGCCCTCGAGGTGGCTCGGGGGCTGGAGGTGGCCCACCAACATCGCGATGGCGAGGGCCGCACGCTCTCCATCGTCCACCGCGACGTCAGCCCCTCGAACATCCTGGTGGGCTACGATGGCCAGACCAAGCTGGCGGACTTCGGGATCGCCAAGGCCGCCACCCAGGTGCACGACGACGCGGGCAAGATCATGGGCAAGTGGGGCTACATGGCGCCCGAGCAGCTTCGCGCCGGCGAGGTGGACCCGCGCTCCGACCTGTTCAGCCTCGGCGTGGTGCTCTACGAGATCACCGTGGGCCGGCGTCTTTTCCGCGGTGCGGCCCGGGAGGCCAAGCAGAAGATCCTCGAGCAGCCCGTGCCCGCCCCCACCCAGGTGCGGCCGGACTACCCGCGCGCGCTGGAGCGGATCGTGCTACGGCTGCTTCAGCGCGACCCCGCGCAGCGCTACCCCGACGCCGACACGCTGATCCGGGATCTCGAGTCCTTCGCCAGCGATGCCGACCTGTCGCTCGGCTGCGGCGCGCTTAGCCGCTACCTGGTGGACCTGTTCGAGGTGGAGGGTGTGCCCCTGGGTCCCCAGACGCGGGAGGATGACCCCGCCCAGGGCCGAACGTCCGAGCCGCGCGGGGCGGGAAAGGGGCCCGACCGTGAAGACGACGTAGAGGAGAGCGACGATCTCGACTTCGACCGCCGCCCGCCCTCTGCCCTCGGCTTCGATCCCGACTTCGCCGAGGAGCTCGGGGAGGAGGAGGCTCACGCGCAGGGTGAAGCCGGCGCCGGCGAAGTCGGCGCGAGCGAGGACGACGCCGGCGAGGTTGGTGCCCGCGAAGCCGGCGCCGGCGAAGTTGATGCCCGCGAAGCTGGCGCTCGCAAAGACAACGCCCGAAAAGCCGGCGCCAGCGACGGCGTCGACGCCTCGGAGACGCCGGAAGCGGAGGTCGATCTGGCGGCGGCCGTGGACGCCCTGCGGCGCGAAAGCGGCCTGTCCACCGACTATCGCGAGCCCACCGACCGCGCCGCCTCAGCGGCTCGACGCTCGCGGGACTGGTGGCTGTGGCTCGGCCTGGCGCTGGTGCTCGGCGCGGGCGCGGTGCTGCTGCTCACGTACCTGGGTCGGCTCTGAACGGTCCCTGCTCTCCCCGCGCTCGGCTTGCGTCCTTGCGGCGAGCGCGATAGGCTTCGCCAAAGAGCGGACGCGGCGTCCGCATTCCACGTCCCTGCGCGGCCTCATCGCCCTGCGCGATTTCGCTCCGTCCCATTCGGGATCTCATGCACTGGGTCGATTATCTCATCGTCTGCGTCTATCTGCTGTTCATGATCGGCATGGGGATCTGGTTTTTCCGCCGCCAGACCACCAGCGACGAGTACTTCGTGGGTGGGCGGGACATGGGAGCCTGGCACATCGGTCTGTCGGTGGTGGCCACCGACGTCGGAGGGGGCTTCTCCATCGGCCTCGGGGGCCTCGGCTTCACCATGGGGCTCTCGGGTCATTGGTTGCTGTTCACCGGCCTGGTGGGCGCCTGGGTGGGGGCGGTGCTGCTCATCCCGCGGGTGTGGCAGCTCGGCCGGCGCCACGGCCTGCGCAGCTTCCCCGGCTTTCTGGAGCGGCGCTTCGACGGGCGCGTGCGCACCACGGCGGCGCTGCTGTCCGCGGTGGGCTACGGCTCCTTCGTGGGCTCGCAAGTGCTCGCGGGCGCCACCCTGTCGGCGGCCGCCTTCAACATCGATCTGCAGCTCGCGGTGTGGATCATGGCGGTGGTGGTGATCGGCTATACCGCCCTGGGTGGGCTGCAGGCCGTGGTCTACACCGACACCATCCAGTGGGGGGTGCTGCTGTGCGGTCTCACCCTGGTGGCCGTGCCCGCGGCCTGGATGTCGGTGGGGGGCTGGTCCGGGTTGCAGGCCGCCCTGCCCGCCTCGCACTTCGACCCCTTCGCCGTGCCCGCCGGCACCTTCGCCACCTGGATGCTGTCCATCGTGCCCATCTGGTTCATCGGCATGACGCTGTATCAGCGGATCTACGCCACCCGTGACGAGCGCACGGCGAAGCGGGCGTGGTTTTTGGCGGGGCTGCTGGAGTGGCCGCTGATGGCCTTTGTGGGGGTGCTGCTGGGCATGATGGGCCGGGCCATGTTCCCGGACGTCAAGCCCGAGATGGGGCTGCCCCTGCTCATCCGGGACGTGCTCCCGGTGGGCGTGGTGGGGCTGGTGATGGCGGCCTACTTCGCCGCCATCATGTCCACCGCCGATAGCTGCCTGTTGGCCTCGGTGGGCAACCTGGTGGACGATCTGTACCAGCGGCACGTGAACCGCAACGCCTCGGAGCGGCGCCTCCTCAACCTCACGCGGATCCTCACGCTGGTGGTGGGGCTCGGCTCGGTGGTCATCGCGTTGCTGGTGCCCACGGTGCTCGAGGCCATCCTGCTGTCCTACGCCATCATGGTCTCCGGTCTGTTCGCCCCCACCCTGGGGGGGCTGCTGTGGAAGCGGGTCTCCGCCGTCGCCGCCCTCGCCTCCATGGCCGCGGGCGCCGGGGTGCTGATCCTGCTCAAGGTGCTGCCGGGCTACAATCCCCTGGCCGATCCGATCCTGGTGGCCATGCCCGCCAGCGCCGTGGTGCTGGTGGGGGTCACGCTGGTGTGGCCGGCTCGGCCGGCCCAGGTGGATCCCGAGACGGGCTTGCCCATGGATCCGCAGTAGGGTGCACCCGCGCTGGGGAGATGGACCCCTCGGGGTCCGCCTCCCCAGCGCGCGATCGGTCTCGCGTGATCCCTGAACGTGTACGAACCCGGTGGTCAGTCCACGACGATGCGCGGGATGCGGACGTCCAGCTTCACCAGCATCTCGTAGCTCAGATCCCCGGCGGCGTCGCTGAAGGAGGCCACGGTGATGGTGTGATCGCCCTGGGAGCCGATGAGCACCACCTCGTCGCCCACCTCCACGGCGGGGAGCTCGGTGACGTCCACCAGCAGCATGGACATGTTCACCCGCCCCACCACCCCCATGCGCTCGCCGTGGATCAGCACCCGCCCCAGGTTGCTCAGGGCCCGGGAGTAGCCGAGGGCGTACCCCACGGGGACCGCCGCCACGAGCTGCTCGCGTTCGGTGAGATAGGACGTGCCGTACCCCAGGAACTCCCCCGGCCCCACGCGCTTCACGCTCATCACCCGGCTCTTCCACGACAGCACCCGGCGAAGCGGGTCGGGCCGCGTGCGCGCCAGCGGCAACCGGCTGATGGGGCGGTCGGTGTCCGCGGGCGTCGCCGCCTCTCCGCGCTGCACCCGCGCCTGCTCGGCGGCCCGTTCGTGCTCCTTTTCCCGCTCCACCTGCTTCATGAGGTAGTTCATCTGGGTCTGTTTGGAGGACCAGAAGCCGTACTGGGAGATGCCGAAGCGCACCAGGTCCAGCCGTGTGCGGGGGTAGGTGAACGCGGCCGCGGAGCAGGCGCAGTGACGCAGCCCTCCGGTCACCCCCTGCTCACGCAGCCACGTGAGCCCCTCCTCGAAACGCACGATCTGCTGCTGGATGCGCAGGTAGTTGGCCACGTTCTCCGCCCCGGCGAAGTGCGTGCACACCCCCTCTACCTGAATCTCGTCGGGATGCGCCAGGATCCGGTCCACGGCGGCCTGCAGGGCGTTGCCGGCCAGGCCGGTGCGGTTCATGCCGGTCTCGAGCTCGAGGTGCACTCGGGCCGGTTGGCCCAGGGCCTTGGCCGCCACCAGGGCGCGATCCAGGGTCCCCACCTCGAACGTCCAGAAGGAGACGCCCTGAGCCACGGCCCACTCGGTGGCGTCGTCGATGAGGGGGCCCATGATCATCACGTCGCTGTCCTGGGTCCGTACCCTCAGCACTCGCTCGGCCTCGTCGGGGCTGAACACGGCGAAGTGGCGGACGCCGCACTGCTCGGCCAGGGGGACGAACACGTCGATGTCGTGGCCGTAGGCGTTGCCCTTGATCACGGAGGTGAAGCGGGCCTGGGGGCCGATGAGCTCCTCGAGGAACGTGACGTTGTTCTGCAACGCGGAGCGGCTCAGCTCGATCCAGGATGGGTTCAACATGGTGGTACCTCGCGGGCAGCCGGTCGGCCGGCGCGCGGCCCGACGGCGAAGGCGCCAGCGCGCTGTGCGCCTCTTTCAGGCGGCGGGTTCCGAAGGGCCGTTCAGCTTCCGGCGCACGGCGTCGAACAGCTCCACGCCCCGCTCCAGCAGGGCGTCCGGGAAGTCGTAGTCGGGGTGGTGCAGCGGCGGCTGGTCCTCACCGGCGCCGAGGCCGAACAGCGCGCCCGGGTATCGGCCGGTGAAGTGACCGAAGTCCTCGGACCACGGGAAGGGGGTGGCCAGCTCTCGGGAGTCCAGGCCGCCGTCGCGCACTACCGTGAGCAAGGTCTCCAATGCCTCATCCTGGCTCTGGGTCACCGGGAACTCCTCGGTGAGCTCGGTGTGCACCTGCAGGTCGTAGACCGCCCCCAGCGCGCGGGCGCGGCGCTGGGCCTCCGCGGTGAGGCGCTCGAGCAGTGGCTCGGAGTCGGTGCGCAGCGTGGCCATCACCGCGGCCTCGGCCGGGGACGTGCCGAAGCGCCGCTCGCCGAGGCGAGCGTGGACCACCGTCACCTTGGCCACCGACTCCATGGCCGCCGAGAACTGGGCCATGGAGTTGAGCATGTCGATGACGTTCACCATGGCCAGGGTGGGGGCTTGCCCCCGCTCGGGGCGCGCCGCGTGGGAGGTGGCGCCCTGCATCTCCACGATCAACCCCGTGCTGGCGAGGGCGAACACGCCGCGCCGCCAGAGCACCTGGCCCAGGGGAAAGCCGGGCACGTTGTGCAGGGCGTAGACCCGATCCGGGGCGAGATCACGGAGGCGCTCGTCTGCAGCCACCCGGGCGGCCCCGGCGCCGTTCTCCTCGGCGGGCTGGAACAGCAGCGCCACCGTCCCCCGGGACGGGGGGCGCTCTGTGAGCCGTCCGGCCAGCCCCGCGAGGATGGTCATGTGCCCGTCGTGGCCGCATTTGTGAGAGACGCCTTCGTTTTCCGAGCGGTAGGGCAGCGCCAGGGTCTCGGCGATGGGCAGCGCGTCCAGGTCGGCGCGAAACAATACGGTGGGCCCCGGCTCGGCACCGTGCCAGCAGGCGAGCACTCCGTGGCCTCCCACTCCCGTGTCCAGCGCATCGGGGTCCTCTTTCTGCAGGACGCGGGCGATCTCGGCGGCGGTGGCGGTCTCGTGATCGGAGACCTCGGGGTGTTGGTGCAGGTGATGTCGGAGCGCGACGAGCTGTTCGTGATCCATGGTCCTCGCAGTCGATGGGGGGTCGAATCGGTATCTCCGGCTACCATGGCAGGAACCCCCCGCCCTGTCCACCGTGGGCCCCGCCCGGCGATGCGGCACAAGGTTGTTGTGCCGGGGGCAAACGAGCGGGCGGGCGGCCGGGGAGGCCAAAGAGCAGGGTCGCGGTTTCGGCGACTAAGGGAGCGGGTCAAAATAAGGTCTGCAAGTCAGGGCGTCGAGGCGCCCGGCTGGCAAGGCGTGAAGAGGGCGAATATTGCGGGATATTTAACCGATGAGCAACGCAGCCAGCCGGGATGGATCGGCGTCCCGAGTGCAGAGTTTATTTTGACCCGCTCCCTAAGGCGTGGCGGCGGGCTCGGGGGTGTCGGCCGTCTCCGCTACTGGCGCGCCAGCGCTCTTAGAGCCCTCCACGGAGTCTTCCAGCTCCTCGGCCTCGATCACCGGCGGCACGAGGTCCGCGTTGTCCGACGGCACGATGGCGCGGAAGGTGTCCAGCGGCGGGACCACGACCTTCTCGATGTACTTGCTGCTCATGGCGCGCACCAGGGCCGCGTAGTTGAGGCGGAACTTGATGCTGTCGCCCACCCGCAGGCCGCCCGGGTTTTCCCCGACGTTCACCACGCTCAGATCGCTGGAGGCGCCGGAGATGTGGTGCAGCGGGTTGAGGGGGTGGAGCCCGCCCACCTCGGTGTCGAGCTGCCCCAGCGAGATCACGGCGCGGTAACCGCGCTGGCCCGGCTCCATGTCGGTGCTGCTGTTGTCGAGGGGCTCGAAGGGCGTGTGGGCGGTGGTCTCGCCCAGGGGGATCAGGTTCTTTTGCTTGATCTCCACGATGTCGGCTTCCAAAAAGATGGCGTCGTCGCGCAGGCCCTTCAAGGTGCCCCCGTAGACCAGATCGCTGCCGAGGAACACCGCCTCGCCGATGCGGAAGTGGTTCACCGGCGTCGGCAGGCTGCCCTGCAGCAGCAGGGGGAGCACCGCGCTGGCCCCGGCCGAGATCATGGGCATGGGGCGCTTGAACTTGAGCTCCAGCAGCTCCCGGTACAAAACGAGCTGCATGAGCTGGTCCACGTTGGGCACCGAGCCCGACAGGCAGCCGAGGTTGGCGCCGATGCCCAGGACGTCGACGTGCTCCAGCTTGAAGATCTGATCGTAGAAGTCCGACAGGGCGCCCGGCAGGATGCCCTCGCGCAGGTCCCCCAGCTCGATCATCACGATCAACCGATGCTTTTTGCCCTGCCGGCCCGCCTCGGCGTTGAGGGCCTCGATGACCTCCATCTCGGAGTTCAGCGACACGTTCGACAGGCGGACGATGTCGGGGATGGCCACCAGATGGGGCAGCCGCAGGTACCACGTCTCTACGTCGGGGTTCACGCGCTCGAGGGCCTCGAGGTTTTCCAGGCGCGACTCCCCGATGGAGCGGATGCCCAGTAGCTGCAGGCCGCGCAGGGTGTCGGCGTGGCCACACAGGACCTTGGTGACCAGGGTCCAGCTCGCGCCGTGGGAGGTCATCCAGCGATCCACCACCTCGATGTTGTGCTTGAGCGCCTTCAAGTCGATCACGACACGGTTCATGGCTCGTACCTCATTTCAGCGTACTTGCTGGTGAACCCCACCCGCTCGTAGAGCCGCTTGGCGGGGTTGTCGTACTCCACGTGGAGCTTCACTGGCCCCTCACAGCGGGCCAGGGCTCGCTCGATGAGCTGGCGCCCCACCCCCCCACTGCGCACCGCGGGATCCACGCTGATGAACAGCAGCAGGTGCTCGGGGACGTAGCCGCCCATGCCGGTGTGCAAAAAGACCACCGCCCCCACCAGCCATTCGTCACGCTCGGCCAGGATCATGAACCCGCCCATGCCCGGGCTGTCCGAGAAGCAGTAGTCGAAGGCGCGGTGGATATCGGTGAGGGTGTCTTCCCAGGGTTTCATGGTGGTGTGCAGGAAGCTGGCCAGGCTCTGGCGGTCGCACCAGAAGGGGAGGTCCGCTTCCTTTTTGACCACGCGAAAGGACAGATCGAGTTTTTCCGATGGATTTTCAGGGGATTCGCTCATGGGATCCTCATTCATGCCAGCCGGCAGTAGACCTGGGAACGATCCCGGACCACGGTCCAGCGCCGCAGCAGCGCGGCCATCTCCTCGCCGCCGTCTCGCAGCGCTTCGAACAGGTAGTCCTGGATCCCCATCTGGATACGGCAGCGATCGTTTTCGGGCTGCACCGCGAATAGGTCCCCTTGCATCTGGAAGTTGTACACCGGGCAGACGCCGCAGTAGGGGTTGTAGGCGCAGTCGCTGCATCCCGGTAGGCTCTCGAGGCACGAGGCGAGACAGAGGGTGCCCACGCTCTCGTGGCGGATGATCTCGTCGTAGCTGTTTTCCGCCACGTCCCCGATGCAGAACAGGTCTTCCCCCATGGCGCTCACCATGCGCCCCTCGTCGCACAGGTACACGCGCCCGTCGTGGTTGTAGGCGAGCTGCCCGATGCCCGCCCCGCAGGGGGAGCGCAGATCCATGTAGTTGGGGTTGTCGTCGGTGAGCATCCGAGTGAGAAACAGCGAGGCGGTCTTTTCCTGGATCTCCACTCCCTGGCGGTTGAGCTCGATGATGTGGTCCACCGCCTCGCGATAGAAGGCCAGGAACTCATCGGCGGTGTATCCCTCGCGTTGCCAGAGCCGCTCGCCGAAGCCGAAGGGGTTGAGGGGGCGCAGGTGAATCGCCTTGAACCCCAGCCGGCGGTACTCGTCCACCAGCGCTCGGGGCTGCGTGAGCGTCTCGCGTGAGATGGTGGCCAGGGCGTTGACGTAGGCCAGGCTGCGGTCCAGGCCGCGCTGCTCGTAGGCATCGTTGATGCGCTCCATCCAGCGCAGGGTCTCCTCGTAGCCGGAGGTGCCCACCAGCGGCCGATTGAAATCGTGCAAAGCCTGGGGGCCGTCGATGGAGGTGCAGATCATCACCCCGTGGTCCACCAGAAAGCCCAGCTTCTCGTCGTCGAGCAGGCTCAGGTTGCTCACCAGGGTGAAGTCCACCTGCCGCCCCTCGGCGTCGGCGCGGGCGTAGGCTTCCTGCACCACCTGGCGCACCACGGGGAAGTTCACCAACGGCTCGCCCCCCTGGAGCTCGATGGTGAGCTGGGGTGCCGGGCTCTGGAAGATCACGTCCAGGGCCTTGCGGGCGGTCTCGGGGGACATGTCGAAGTCGGTCTGTCGCATCCCCTTGCGGCTGGCGTGGCAGTAGCGGCAGGCCATGTTGCAGCGCAAGGTGGTGATCAGGATGTGGAGGATCGGTCCCTGAAACAGGTGCTCGTTGCGCTGGCGGATGCGCTGGATGAGCTGCTGTTCGGCCTCCTCGTCGAGCGCGAAGCCCTGGCTCGTCAGCTCCGCGTGCAGCGGATGATCCGCGGGGAGCTTGTCCCGCAAAAAGGCATCCAGGTCGTCGGGTTGGGCCCAGACGTGGGCCCCCGCATCGTTGGTGAGCAGCAGGCGCCCGTCGGGGAACTGCCGGAAGCGAAAGGGGGCGACGTCGGGGTTCGCGATCCGGGGGATCGCGGTCTTGCGTGCGCGGGTCATCGGGCCTCCGAAGCCTGGCCGAGGGCGTAGTTGGCCAGCTCGTGCATTACCCGCTCGGGGTCCAGCTCCGCGTCGCGAACCGTGATGCGGACGAGGTGATAGTCTCCCTCGCGCGTCAGGCGTACGTCCGCGAGGTCGCCGAAGGCGTCCCGGGCCGCACGGACGGCCGGGGTCGGGTAGAGCCGGCGGTGCAGCCGCAAGGTCACCGGTTGGGGCGCGGACGGGGAGGAGGTGGGCTGGGAGCGCGACCCCTGCGAGTCATCGGAATCATGCGGATCAGGCATCGCCACTTCGCTTCGGGGCTCGCTGAGGGGCGGCCTCCGGGTCGGCCGACGCGTCCTCGGTGGCCGCCTCTTCGCCACCATACTTTTCCTCCCACGGGACGGCGATGCCCAGCGGATCGTCCAGGTAGTCGTCGAGCCCCTCGTCGTCGAGGTCGTCGAGCCCCTCGTCGTCGAGGTCGTCGAGGTCGTCGAGGTCGTCGAAGGCCGACTCGGGGCCCTCGGCAGAGAAGAGCGCCCGTCCGATGATCATCTCCCGCACCTTGCCCGTGCGCTTGGCGAGGCGGGCGCGCAGCACCTGGTGCAGGAGCTGGTTGGCGAACTCTCCTGCCAGGGCGTCCAGGGCCTCGGCGTCAAGCGGCTCGCGTCCCCGGAGCACCACCTCTACCTGGCGCGGGGCGGGCTTGTCCAGATACACGTAGCACCGGTCCAGAAACACGTAGCTGGCGCCGTAGATGGCGTCCATGGGGTAGGTGGAAAGGCGGACGGTCCAGCGGACCTCGTTTTCACTCGGGCGGATGTCGGGCTTGATGGACATTTAGCCTCTATTATGTCCGATGCGTTTATGTCCGATGCGTTGAATTTGCCAATCGTACCAGGGTGGTTTGCAGCAGAAACGACACGTCGATTCGAGTTTGTGGTCACACAGTGGAGAAAGTCAACGACCGGGGATGGCCACCCGGGTGGCCGCGGTGTTGCCGGTGGGGAGGGCACGACGGCTCAGCAGCGCGAAGCACCGCCGCGCCTGGACCTGCTGGTCCGCGCCGGCGTGGCGGGCCAGCGCCCGGCAGGTGCGCCGCGCCGCGCTTCGGCGCCCGAGGCCGGCCAGGGCGGCGGCCTGCTGCAGGTAGGCGGGCAGCCAGGCGGGTGCCAGCTCGCGCGCGCGCCCGAAGGCCCGCGCCGCGGCCTTCAGATCCCGACGCTTCGCGGCAAGCACCCCCAGGGCGAAGTGCAGGCGAGGGGAGAAGGGGCGCCCGGCGAGCACCCGCTGAAGCTGCCGCCGCGCCGCGCCGTGGTCGCCGGAGCGCAGCAGGGTCAGCGCGTATTGGGTCCGGGCGGTGAGATCTCCGGGCCGCTGGCGCACGGCGCGCGCGTGGGCGCGGCGCGCCTCGAGCAGCGCGCCGCCGGCTCGCAGCAGCGCGCCGCGGGCCACCAGCACGGGCACCGAGCCCGGGGCCAGGGCCCGGGCTCGCCGCAGCGCTCGCCCGGCGTCGGCCCGGCGCCCCAGGTCGGCCGAGACCAGCGCGAGCGCAGCCCAGGCCTGCGCGAGCTGCGGACGCACGGCCGTCACCCGCAGCAGGGTGCGGCGCGCTGCCGCCAGATCGCCGCCGCGGTGCAGGGCCCGGGCGAGATTGAAGCGCGCCTGGTGATAGCCGGGATCGATGTCCAGCGCCGCCCGAAGGTGGCGCCGCGCCGGGCGCCAGCGGCCCCGCCGGAGCTCCAGCGCGCCGAGGTTGTTGTGGGCCTCGGCCAGCTCGTCGTCGAGCTCGAGGGCCCGCCGGAACATCCTCCGGGCGCGCTGGCGCTCACCGCGGGCCAGCGCCACCAGCCCCAGCCCGTTGACCGCGGCGGCGCAGCGCGGGGCGTACTCGCGGGCCACGGCAAAGTGGGCCTCGGCACGATCGAGCTGGCCGGCCGCGAGCTGTCGCACGCCCGCCCCCAGGTGGCGGCGCACCACCTTCGTGGTGTCGCGGGAGCCGGTTCCCATCCCGCAAGCGGTGACGCACAGCGTCGTGGCAACGATGATCTTGGAGATGATCTTGGATTTGCTCATGGTTTCCTTTCGAAGCCCGGCAGGGTCCGTGGGCTCGCGAGGCGGTTCTCGGCGCGTTTTGGGCGGGGTTGCGGAAAAAAAGAGAAAAAAATCACCAAGCCCCGCTGGGGCTCTGCGCGGCCATGGTTGCCTCGCGGCCAAATTCTTCGTAAAGTTTTTCCTCGCGTCTGCGTATCAACCAGACGTCTCGCAGAGTCGGAGCGGGTCGTCCTGCAACCAAAAGGAAAGGAAGGTTCATGTCCAAGCTCAATCGGTATGCAGTGCTGCTGGCGTTCGTCGGTGCGACGAGCATGGCGGCGTCTGGCTGCGTGGTTCGTACCCGGGCTCATCCGGCCATCGCCACCTCCTATTACACGCCGATGTACTACAACGGCTACGTCGTCTACTACGACACCACCGGCCGGCCGATGTACTACGCGAACGGAACACGTTACTACATCCCGGCCACCTACGCCCACTACAACCGCTACGTGGGCCACTACCGGGCCCACCGGGTGCACTACCGGCGCTGGTACCGGAAGCGCGGCCACCGCTATCGTCGCTATCGCCGTAGCCGCCGTCGTCGGCGGCGGGTTCGGCGGCGCAGCCGGCGGCGGGTCCGGCGGAAGACCCGGCGGAAGACCCGCCGCAAGGTGCGGCGCAAGCGCCGACATCGCCGCCGGCGCTAGCCACGCCCGTCCGTCTCGGCCTGCGGGTCGCTGCGCATCCCCGCCGCTGGGTGCACGCCAGGACGTGTGCATCCGCTCACCGCCCCACCCGTTGATCCGGTCCATCTTCCTTTCGCCCGTTTGAGGCGGTGATTCGCCCGCGGGCCTCCGTCGAGGGCCCCCCCGCGGGCCTCCGTCGAGGGCCCCCCCCGCGGGCGCCCCCCTCCCCACCGCATCCTTCGACAAC
>CAYFWA010000027.1:19732-21344 GCA_964346625.1 uncultured Myxococcales bacterium | reverse complement strand
GGGGCGGGGGCCCCGCGGGGCGCGCGGCTGCGGCCACAGCGCAAATGGCTCGGCGTGGATGACGCTTGACAGATCCCGCCCTCCTTCATATAGACTTTCGCTGCCATTTTCCGCAGGTTGCACAGTCGTTCCCGACAGAGTTGCAGGAACGCGAGAATATTGCGATAGGCTCACGAGGCCGCTACGATCGAGCGGGTTTGCCGCCGCCAGGAGGTTTCCTTGTCCGACAACAAAAAGCCGGGAGCCAAAAACATCAAGGACTTGAAGGCCAAGCTCGGCCTGAAGAAACCCGGCGCCGCCCCCGGAAGTGAAACGCCGCCGCCCGCCGTGACTCCGCCTCCAGGGGTGGCCCCTCCCGCCGGTGAGGACGTTCCCGCACCGCCTGGCGCCGAGCCCGCAGGTGGGGTCAAGCCTCCGCCGGGCGTGACCCCCCCGCCCGGTGTGGCGCCTCCGGCCGTGACCCCCCCGCCCGGTGTGGCGCCTCCGACCGTCCCCACCTCGCCAGCGACACCGGCTCCGGGCGGTGACGTGGTGGCCCCTCCGGGCTTTCAGCCTCCTGCCGCGGCGACCCCGGCCCCCGCTGCGGAGGGGGAGCCTCAGTTTGCCACGACTCCCTCCTCGGAGCCGATGGACTTGGACCTCGACTCGGTTCAGGGCAAAAAATCCCGTAGCATCGTGTGGCTCCTCATCGCCGCCGGCGCGTGCGTGCTCACTCTCGGATTCGGCTACTACATCGGTGACACGCGCCTGAAACGGGACTGGAGCGCCAAGTCCAAGGAGTCGGCGAAGACCACCGCCGAGCTCCTCAAGCAGCTGCACAAGAGCACCCTGCGCTTCGAGGCCGTCCTCGAAGAGGAGATCGGCAAGACCAAGAAGGGCCGAGCCGAGCTCAAGACCTACAACCCCAATCTGTTCAGACGCCTCGAGGATGCCACTTCCGCCTTCGACATGGAGAACCCCAAGCTCAAGGCGTTGATGAAAAAGCAGATCTGGACGACCCACTATCGCTTTGTGCCCAACGCCGGGGATCTGCTCCCACGGATGCACAACTATCTGGGGGCTCTGCAGCAGCTCAAGCTGGCGGTGATGATCGGCCGGGCCATGGAAAACGATCCAAAGTTCGCTCCCCAGCTCGCCAAAAAGAAGCCGGACGCCAAGAAGGGCAAGCCGGCAAAGCACCCCGAGTTCGGGGCCTACATCAAGGGCAACCGAGGCGCGCTGTTCTTCAAGCTCGGCAAGCCCTGCAACAAGGACATGAAGCCCATCGACAAGCACTCCGAGGCGCACGGCTACCAGCTCCCCGATGGTCGCTGCCGACCCTACACGAAGCAAAAGAAGGGCGCCGATTGTCCGGAATACAACGACACCGTGCGAATTTTCGGTGCGCAGGACGAGGAGCTGTACAACCGCCTCAAGTGCAAGGGGCTCCCGGACGTGGTCTTCAAGTCCTGGATCTACAGCGTCAGGCAGGTCCAGCTCGTGCTCAAGAAGATCAAGGGCATGAAGCCCAAGGAGATCTACACGCTCTTCCGCAAGGCCTCGCAGCGGTAGCGCACACCCCGGGGTGGATTCCCGTCCCGCCCCACTTTCCCACTTTCCCACTTTCCCACTT
>CAYFWA010000027.1:12808-19632 GCA_964346625.1 uncultured Myxococcales bacterium | reverse complement strand
CCCACTTTCCCACTTTCCCACTTTCCCACTTCCCTCGTCGCTTCGCCCGTCGCTGCTTTGCTGGCGATCACGTCGCGCGGACCTATGTCCACCACCCCCTTTGCTAGTTCCTCGTCTCGGAAGTTCGTTCCGGGTTTTCGGCGAGGGCCGGGCGCCGAGGGCGGATAGGGTTTGTCCCCAGCCCGGCATTTTCCACAGCCCACCGGATCGCTAGTCCTGTAGCCAGTTCACGGGGAAGGTACGCGGAGCCGTTCGTTTCTGGCTCTCTGTGTTGGCCGCCGCGCGACGCGCGGCGGCCAACACAGAGAGCTGCGGGGGGAATGGGGCTCAGCTCGAAGGGAGCGTGATCACGATCTCGGGGACCGGAGCGCCGTTGGCGCGGCGCATGATGCGTGAGGTGTTGTCCACCATGCCGAAGCGGAGGTACACATCGGTACCGGCGGGGATGAGCTGCGTGGAGCCATCGATGAGGGGGACCTCGAAGCGCCAGAAGCGCGTGTAGCCCGAGTATCCGGCGCCCGCGGGCTGCGCCGGGACGGGCTCGTCGGGGATGAGGGCGAAGCTGCACTGGCTGTTGCCGAGCTCTCCGGGATCGTCTCCGGTGGACCCGCCGGGGCCGACCTGCCAGAAGTCATAGAAGATTACGCAGTTCCCGCCGGATAGCTGCACCCCGGGGAGCCCGAATCCCACCGGCTCGGAAAACTCCACGATGCGCGTGGGATCCAGCAGGTCGGTCTCCGTGGTCACGGTGGCGGTGACCTCGGCGGACTCGTCGATCACGAAAAACGGCGCCGAGAAGCTGCCGGTACGCAAGAGATCGCCGGTGGTGGCCGTGGCGGTGATGTTGAGGTTGAACTCTTCGCCTACGGGCAAGGCGGTGGGGAAGGTGATGGTGAGGCTGCGGCCGGAGACCTGGGTCTGCGGGGTGTAGGGCACGGTGCCTTCCTCGTTGAACACGGACACCGCCACGGTCGGCTCCTGGATCGGCTGGTTGAACAGCACATGGATGGGGCCCACGGTTGGGATGGCCGACGGCGCATAGCCCACCGTGCTCCCGGTCTCGAGCGCCTGGACGTTGGACGCCTCGATGGCCAGGTTCGGAGGATAGTCGCCGGTGGTCATGAGGATGGTGGGCTGTGGATTGTCTAGATCCAACAGATCCCAGGTGTAGGTTCCCCCAGCGAACTCGTAGAAATCGTCCCCATCGGCGTCATACGGAGGCACGGCGATGTCCACCGTGCTGTCGGCCTTCGCCCCCAGCGACCAGAAGTCGGGGATGCTGAAAAACGTCGCCATCCCCGAGCCCCCCACCTGGGCCGTCACCGTGACGCTGCCGCTGTTGATGGGGGTGCCCGCCTGGTAGTTGAAAAACCGGACGCCCGTGGTGAGGGTCAGCAGGTGCCCCTGGGCGGGACGGCCGTTTTCATCGAAGACATACACCGTGAAGTCCCCATCCGACGGGAGCATCCCCACCGGACCGACGGTCACGGTGGCGTTGTTCACCGGGAAGTCGCCCGCCGCGTTGGTAAACTGCGCTACCAGGTCTCCCGAAAGGTAGCCGGCCTTGCGGAAGGTGACCAACACCGGTCCGCTGGCGGGTACGTTGGTCACCTCGAACAGCCCGGAGCCATCGGTGGTGTCGGTGACCTGGAGATCCCCGGCGACCACCAGCACCTCCACTCCGCCGAGGGGGCTGTCGTCGGTAGCGTCGAGAATCATCCCTCCCACGCTCCCCGTGGGCGTCACGTTGGCGACGGTCAGATGCTCATCGAGCTTGGTGTCCCCATCGCTGCATCCTCCGAGCACGATGAGGCCCACCACCAGGTGCGCCATGAATTTCCTAGTCATCCTGTAAGTCCTCCCTTTCGGGCTCGGAGCGCGGGCGGCCCGAGCGCTGTGAAACCGACCATCGAATGTTCGAGTCAAAATCTCGTGAGTGGGTGTCCGAGGATCACGTGGCGTGATCCCCGCACCGGGGCGCCGTCGGGGGGCCCGAGCCCCACCGCGAGCCCGACCACCACTCCGGTGACGACGATCCCGGCGATCGTCCCCACCGTGGGCCAAAACCCCTTCCAGCGGCGGAAGCGGATCATCCCGTCTTTGAACCGGACCCAGGTCGACCGCCTCGGCTTCTTGGGCGGCGGGGGTCTCTTGCCGTCCAGCCGCACACCCGATAGCAGCATCTGCGCGGCGCGCAGCGCCTTCGGCTTGGGAAAATCCTGGGAGATGCTCACCTTCACGGGCCCCTTGAGCAGCTCTCCGAGGCGCCGATCGTAGGCGAACAGCGTGACCTTGGCGAGATCCTGAAACGCCTCTGCCCGTGCGAGCACCAGGATGTCCACATCCATCCGCTCGGCCAGGGCATCGAGGTCCTTCCCCATCTCGGGTTTGCCCATGGCCATGAACGCCCGAGCCATCAGCGGCAGCGGATCCCGCTTGAACCGCCGGAGCTTCACCGTCACCCGTTTCAGCTTCGGCGGATCCACCGGCAGCCCCATGGTGGTGGTCCGATATCCGGGCAGCCGCGCCGTCAGGTAGTTGAACCCCCGCCGGACCCCCTTGACGGTGATCGGGCTCCGGCCCACCCGCTTGGCGTTGAGGTAGACCCGCGCTCCGGGCGGCTCGGTCTTGATCACCACCGTGGAGGTCCCGAACTCGTCGAACATCAAGCGCTCGTCGTCTACGAGCTGCGCCATCTGCTTGGGAAACAAGCCCGCCTTGTAGCGGATCTTCGGGGAGATCACCAACAGGCGCTGTACCGTGGCCTTGGCCATCTTCGCTTGTCCGTCCAGAAAGTACGCCGTGGCCAGCAGGCGCAGGGCGTCGGCGAGCGGTTGGGCCTTCACCTTGAGCCGCAGCAACCCCAGGAAGCTGTATTCCAACTTGCGCACGGCCTTGTTCAGCTTGGGGATCGCCTTGGCGAACTCCAGGTTCTGCATCAGGCGGGTGGCTTGATCCATGAGCCGCACCGCCTTACGGATGCGCTGCATGCTCCCCTTAGGCTTCTCGAGCAGCCGCTGCATGGGGATGTAATCGAGCTTTTCGTTGCGCCGCAGCCCCTTGCGAATCCAGCGCAACACCCCCTTGAGGCGCTTGCGGTCCTTGGGCGGGACGTCCACCAGGATCGTCACCTTCGGCTTGGCCGACTCCGCCGCTGGCCGCGCTCGGGGTCTCGCTCGCTCGCGTGGGCTCGCGCTCGCCGGCGTCGCGACGCAGACACTGAACAAACCGACCAGGAGCCCGAACAGGATGGGAAAGCGTTTCATTTGCCGCCCATTTAGCCGGAATGCCCCCAAGCCTGTCAACCGCCTGGGGGGCAGCGGCGCTTGGCCCAGCGAATCAGCTTCCGGCTGTCGTTGCGGACAGTGGCTTGGCCGTGGCCGGTGAGCAGGCCCAGCACGCGCCGCAGCCGGTAGCATCCCCCGGGCAGCGGTTCCCCGGCGGCCCGGCGCTGCTGCCGCCGCAGCCAGGCGCGGGGGAAGCGTTCGAAACAGATCCGCCGTAACGCCGCGGCTGCCTTGCGCGCTCGACGGTGCGCGGACTGGCCCAGGACGCGCAAGGTGTCTGCCTTGTGAGCACACTTGTGATACGCCGAGCTCGGGAGCTTCCCGCTCTTTAGCAGCCGCCGGACCTCGGCAGCGTCCCGCTCCGCGTCCTGCACGGCGGTGGACACGCCGCGGAAGGTGACGAGGGCCTGGCAGCGGCTGCGCAAGGCGCTGCGCCGCGCAGTGAGGGCGGCGGCGGCGGCCCCTGCCCCTGGCACGGGCTGCCCCGGCCGCCCGAGCCACGCGCAGGCCCGCTCCGCCGGCGTCAGCTCGAGGGATGCCTCCGCCGAATCCAACGTTTCGGCTACGGCCGCGAGGACCGCGGAGAGCACCTGCCGGCAGCGCGCATTCAGCCGCTGCAACGCGCGGCGCGCCGCGCGCTGCTTCAGCGCACCCAGACGTCGACGCAAGGGCGAAAGCGCGACGCAGCGAGCCCAGCGGGCCGCTGCCTGCACACCGCGCGTCCCCTTCTCCGTGCGGGTTTCCTCGCCGCGGGCCTCCTCGCCGCGGGCCTCCTCGCCGCGGGCCTCCTCACCGCGGGCCTCCTCGCCGCGGGCCTCGGGACGAGTCTCGGGCGCGGCACCACGAGCGTCGACGCCCGGGACAGCAGGCGCCCCCGCGGCGGGCTGCGCCGCAAGCTCACGAAGCAGCCGGCGGGCCCGGATCACCTGGCGCTTCCACGGGTGACCTCGAAGGTGGACGAGTCGGAGGCGCAGCGCGCACCCGTAGAAGGCATCGCAAGAGGCGGCGCCAGCGCAGCGCTGGAGCGCGGCGCGCACCGGCGACGCCAGCACGTCATCCCCGCGGGACGCCTGACAGCGCGCGGCGCAGCCTGCGGGGCGTCCGGGGGCCGGGCCGAGCAGGGAGCCGGCCCCCAGGGTCCGGAATCGACCGATGCACTCCCCCCATCGAGCACACAGGACGCTGCATCCGACGCTGGCCCGACGCCGCGTGGGAGGGGCAGGGGCGCCCCGCCGCCGGCGAGGGGCCGTCGGCGAGGCCGCCGCTGCGCCGGAATCCAGCGCTTCGGGCACCGGCGCCCGCGGGTTCTGGCAGCGCGCCCCACCGCCCCAGGCCAGGATCCAGATCAGCAACAGGTTGGCTTTGCGAGTGATTCTCATCGGCGCTCCGGAGGCCCGCAGGAGCGGCTCCGGGCCACTATCTCGCTGAGCCATCTTCGCACCGCCCGGCTGCGGGACCGGACCGCCCGCCGGATCCGAAGCTGGCGGGCGGCGCCGAGGCGTTGGTACAGGCGCAGGGCCTGCTGGAAATGGAGCGAAGGGACCGGCGGCTGGGGCTTCCCCGCGGACGTCCGCCCCCCGATCACCAGCAGCGGTCGGGGGGCCACCAGGGCAGCCAGGATGTCGGTGTCCGCCACCCGCAGCAGCCCGTGGGCGACCAGCCCCGGGGCTGGAAACCGGGCCGCCTGCAGCTCGTCGCGCAGCGATCGTAGCGGATCGAGCGCCGCCGCACCCGCGAGCTCGGGGTCCAGCGCGGCGGCGATCAACGCGTAGACCCCGCTCTCGGTCCCCTGCCCCACCACCGCTACCGGCCTGCCGGTCCGGCGCCGCACCAGCGCCGCCGCTCGCTGGATCTGCGCGACACGCAAGGCGCACAGCGAGTCCCCCAGCACCATGAGCAACGCCACCCCGAAGAAGTCCTGCATGAACAGCCGGCCGGGTCTGCGCGCCAGCCCGTACCGGTAGCGCCGGTTCGGCGTGAGCTCGCCGAGCCCGGCCAGGTCGGGCACCAGCACCGACGCGCCCGCCTCGGCGAGGGCCACCGCCTCCACCGCGCCCCGCCGACCGGTGTCGGTGACGTAGACGACTCCCAGCCGGGGCTTTCCGGGAGGGGGAATCCAGACGGCCGGGATGCGTAACCCCTCCGCGCGGAACACCCCCGCCTCCCAGGGTGGCCTTTCCGCGCGCCGCGTCGCGGCACCCGGGTCGGAGAACCCTCGTCGGGAGACCGGATGCCACGCCGTGGGGGCGCGCTTCGTTCTGCGCTCCATCCGGAGCACCCGCCTCAACGCCGCCCGGCGCCGACCCTGACGCCGCCGGGCGCTCGCCGCGTCCGGCGGCAGCCCCAGGGCGGGCGGCGCTCCCCGGCCCCGGTCCCGGGCGGCGTCCACCAGGCTGCGTGAGTCCGGCGGCGTGCCCGTACTCAGCGCGGGATCCGCGGCGGGCAGCGCCCGGTGCTCGTGCTCCCGGATGCGCCGCGCCACGGACCGCGGGCGACCCAGCAGGTGTCGCGCAAAGAATCGATAGGTGGCCAGGCGCCGCGGCGGCTGGAGCCCATGGGGGGCGCCGTCGCGAAAGAGCTCGAGGGACTCGGGGACCCCCAGCAGCCGATAGGCGTCGCGGGCCCGGCGCACCGCGCGTCGGGCCGGAGCGGGGGGGAACAGGTCGTCGCGCTGTCCTACCGCCACCAGCAGCGGACGAGGAGCCATCAGGCGCAGCAGCGTGGGAAAATCAGCGTGGCGCACGAGGTCGTAGGGGTACTGTTCCGGATCGCCGCCGATGAAGCGGAAGAAATGCTCCCAGCGCGTAACCGCCGCCAGCACCGCGGCCGCCTTCACCCGAGAATCCAGCGTCGCGGTGAACAGGGTCCCGGTGCCCCCCCCGCTACTGCCCACCATGCCAATGCGCGAGGGGTCCACATCGGACCGACTCTGCAGGTAGTCCAAAAACCGGGGCAGCTCCCCGAAGAGCACCCGCGCGGCGTTGGAGCCCACCAACCAGTGCAACATCCCCAGGAAGTGATGGTTCTCCGGTCCGGTTCGACGCTCCCCCAGGCTCAGGCAGTCCACCACCAGCACCACGAACCCCAGATGCGCCAGGTTGGCGTCGAGGATCCGGGCCGGACCGTAGCGCTTGCCGGGGCCATAGTGACCGAGGGCGTGGAGCACGGCCGGGCGCCGCCCGGACAGGCCGGCCTTGCGGTAGATCAGGGCGCTCGCCCAGATCCCTGGTCGTCCCTCGATGAACAGGCGCTCCACCACCAGCTCCCCGCGCCGGGTCTTTCCGAGCCACTGGACGCGGGGCGGACGGCTCGCCCCCTTCCCGGCCTCGTCCGGGGAACGAGGCCAGTCCAGCGCCCGCCGCACCGCCTCCTGGATCCGCCGGCGGCGCTTTCGCCAGGCTCTTCGAGCCTGGGCTCGGCTGGGCAGGGACGGCTCATCACGGGGACGTGCGCTGCCCGTGGCCTTTTTCTGCGCCTGCGTGGCCTTTTTCTGCGCCTGCGCGGCCTTTTTCTGCGCCTGCGCGGCCTTTTTCTGCG
>CAYFWA010000027.1:2444-12708 GCA_964346625.1 uncultured Myxococcales bacterium | reverse complement strand
GCCTTTTTCTGCGCCTGCGCGGCCTTTTTCTGCGCCTGCGCGGCCTTTTTCTGCGTCTGCGCGGCCTTTTTCTGCGCCTGCGCGGCCTTTTTCTGCGCCTGCGCGGCCTTTTTCTGCGCCTGCGCGGCCTTTTTCTGCGCCTGCGCGGCCTGAGCGTCGGGGACCCACCTCTCCACGCCCGGTGGGCGGGGGTGTCTCGCGAGCCGCCTGCGCAGATAGCGGGGAAGCTGGCGGCGCGCCTCGCGGGGTGGAAGCACTCCCACCGGCGCCTGCGCCGGGGCCCGGCCGGGGGCGTCCACCGGCCAGATCCGCACGGCGTCGAGGCGCGAGGCCCCCTTCACGAGATCGGAGACGGTGAGCGGCTCCCGCGTCCCGAGCGCTCCGCGTCCCAGCGGAACCCAGCGGTATCCTCCCCCCTGCCCCTGTCCCACCTCGCCTTGCACGTCCCCCAGCCGCACGAGGGTACGCCCCCGCTTTCCCCGAGGTCGCAGCCGGACCGCCACGCGGTAGTCGCCCGCACGGGGGAGGCGCACCACCGCCTGCAGGGTGCGGGTTGCGCGGTCGCGGCCGGTTGTGGTGAGCTCCCCCCAGCCGGAGTAGCCGTCCGTGCGGTGGTGCCACCCCCACCCCCCGCGGCCGCGCTGCCCCTCGCGCAACCGGCTCACCAGCTCCTCGGCCTCCACCAGGACGCCGGGGCGCGCGGCCGGTTGGATCCAGCCGGACCCGCGCAGCACCCGGCGCCCCCCTTCCGGAATGACGAAGGACCACCGAGCCCACTGCGCCCGGCCGGCCGCGACCCGCCCCACGTAAAAGCCGCGCCGTCCCCTGGGGCCCACCACGCTGTCCAGCGTGCCGAGCCAAGGCACGAAGCGCTTGTCCCCTCGGTCGTCGGCCAGGAAGTCCACGAAGGCCACGAGGTGATCGCGCGCCGTGCTGCCCCGGTTGTGCAGGCGCACCCGCCCCGTGAGACGCGCCCGCCGCGCGTCGTAGTGAAACGGGCCCGCCTCGAGGGCGAGGTTGGCGTCGCACACGGATTCGAATCTCAGCCGCGGCGGGTGGGTGGTGGCCCGAAACGTGAACTGCCCCCGGCCCGGCCCCGCCTCGCGGCAGTGGCGCAGGGCGGGCGTGACCTCCGGCTGACAGCGACAGCCGGCCGGGAGGATCGACATCAGCGCCGTGGCGAGGGCGAGCCACCGCCCCCCCGCGAGGCGGGCGCGGCGGCGCGCCACCGACGCGACACGTGACGCCGGGGAGCTCATCGGGGGCCGCGCCTCCCCCGGCGCGCGGGCCGCGCGGGATAGAGCGTGATCACGGGCGCAGGGGCGTCCTGGGCCGTCTGCGGTGGGCGGGCGTCTCCGCTGATGCCCCCCGCGCCCACACATCCGCGAAGCCGAAGCGGACCCGATGGCCGGCGCCGCCGCGGATAGGGGATCCGCGCGACGTACACGGCGCCCGCCGGCCAGCGCCGCAGCCGGGGATACAGATCGAAGCGCCAGGAGACGTGATCCCGCGCCTCGAGCTGCAGGCGACAGTCGGGCCGATGGGTCCGGCGGGACTCCACCACCAGCTCCACCAGGGTGTGACCGGGGACCCAACCGAGCAGGCGAAGCTCGGAAGACAGCCGGTACGGACCCTGGCCCCGCAGACGTCGCTGAAGGGCCTCGCGGGCCGCCCTTTGGCCTGCCTCATTCCCAGCCACCCGGCTGGCGTTGAGCCAGGCCACCCAGTCCGCCCGTCGCCCCGACGGGGAAGGGGGACGCGTCAACACCGGGCGACCAGTGAAGGGAAGCCCGTAGAAGCTGGCCGTGCGCCACTCGTCCCACAGGTCCCGCACGAGGCGCCGGGGACGGTGCGGGCCCCGGAGCCAACGATCCAGCACGCCGCGCCACGGGCGCGGCTCGATGCGATAGGCGCGGTAGCCGGGGTCGCGTCGGCGATAGTCCACCAGCAGATACGCCCCGAGGCGGACCATCGGGTAGCGCCCCCGCAGCCGACGCAGCCGGCTCCGCGTACGGCGGGTCAGGCGGGCCGTGGTGATGGCCACCACGTCACGGTTCGGCTGCCGCCGGGGCCGTTGGACCCGGCCCCGCCGCGGCGGCCGCCTCCGGCGGCGCGCCCATCGCAGGGCCGCCTCACGACTGGGCGGCAGTGAAAACACCTTCCGGACATCGCGGTCCAGGTACCACAGGGCCTCGAAGCGGGGCGCAACCCCCGGCGTATAGAGCACCAGGGTCTCGGGGTCGGTGCGACGGCGAACCTCGTCGAAGGCGCGCGCCTTGTCGAGCTGGTGATGGTATCCGGCAAAATAGCGCAGGGTCCCCGAGCGGCGGCGCCCCTCGGCGAGCACGGGCCAGGCCGAGATCCCGATCCAAGCGATCACCGCGCCGAGCGCGCTCCCCCACCCCAGCCGGAGCCCGATGGTGCGCGCGGACATCGCCGACGATCTTCCGGCGGGAGACGTCGCCCCCCCCGAGACGCGCGAGATCAGCCACCGGCCTGCGGCCTCACCCTCCCAGGCCAGATCCACGAAGATGAAGGTGGCCGCGATGACGAAGTAGTAGGTCCGGTAGTTGTGGATGTCCACCTCACCCGGGAACTGGAGGTTGTGCAGGATCTGTCCGCTGACGAAGACGAGCGGCAGCAGCGCACGCAGGCGGGGCCGCCCCACGGCCAGACGCACCGGCAGGGACACGAGCCATAGCCCGCCGACCCACAGCATGGGCGTGGTGAAGGTGTGCTGCACGTTGCGCGCGTACTTTCCCAGATATCGCCACGCGTCGCTGCCCGCCGAGCGCACCCGGAACGCGGCGTCGAGGTCCTGCCCCATGCCGACCCAGGCCGTGTAGCGGAAATGGAACCAGAAAGTGAGCAGGACCACCGCCGAGAGCGCGGCCAACAGGCACCAGCGAGCGACAAGGGAGCGCCAGGGTTGCCGAGGCCCGGTCGGCGCCGCGGCCCCTGCCCACAGCGCCCCCAGCCACAGCAGAAACAGCCCCACCGAGACCTGCCAAGGGGGCCAGCCGGCCTTGCGGGCGAGCAGCCAGGCGGTGGCTCCGACCAGAGGGATCAGCCCTGCCAGCCAGACCCATACCCGCGCGGGGCGCTGCGGCACCGCGGTGGCCACGAGCAGATATCCGAGCGCCGCCCACGCCGCGGCGAAGGCGATGAAGTAGGGCGGCCAGTCCGTGAGGCCCGCCGCCAGGAAGCCTCCCAGGGTCAACGCCCAGGGTCCCCAGCGGTAACGCGGCTCATCGCTGATGGAGGTCCCTGGCAACGCTGGGGAAAGCTCCGGACCGAGCCTCGCGAAGCGAGGTTTCCCGAACGGCTCGAGGGCGAGGAGTAGACCGCAGACGCCGAGCAGCGCGTACAGGTTGCCGGGCGTCTCGTGATCGTACAGGTGACAAAACACCATGTTGTGGGGCAAGAGCGTAAACACCAGCGCCGCCAGCACCCCCGCCCACGGGCCCCAGAAGCGCCGTCCCGCCCAGGCCACCGCGAGGATCAGCGCGAGGGTGAACAGCACGGGGACCAGCCGGATCGTCCACTCATCATCGCCGAGCACGGCTTGCACCGGTACCAGATACTGGGGGCACAAAATCGGGTGGTGCAGGTAGCGCGCCGTGGGCGGCGGCGGAGACTGCCCGACGTGCGGAGTGGGGGTGAGCTCGCCGTGGCGCGCGAGATTTCTAGCCGCCGCCCCGTGAAACCCGGCATGAAACCCGTAATGCCCCCAGGCCAGCGGGGCGGCGATTCCCCACAGGGCATAGCCCAAATACAAGAGAATCACCGCCGCGAGGGCGACGCGGCGAACGAGCCGTTGGTGCTGTCGGAGTCGTTCCCACATGGGTGTTGTAGCAAGGGGACGGGAAGCGGGAGGCACGGCGAAAGCAGGGGCGGGCGACAGGGGGCGGATTGCGGGCCGCCGCGAGCAGCGAGGGGGTAGACGCTCGGGAGCGGCCCAGGATCGTCTCAGCCCAGCAGCTCTTTGAACAAGGCCAGGTTTTCGGCTTCTTCCGGGTCCAGCACTCCGTCGGCCATCACCACCGCCTCCACCGTGTCGAGAAACAGCTTGCGGTGCTGCTCCGGGATGCGCGTCGGATCGACCTCCTCGGGCGCCGGCGGCACCTTCACCCACTGCTCCACCTGCTCGCGCTCGTCGGGCTCCAGCTCGAGACAGCGCATCAGCTTACCGATGAAGGTCCGCTCCTGATCCTGGACCTCGAAATCCGCCCAGGCGAAGGAGCAGACGAACCGCATGAGGCTCAACCGGTCTTCTTTTTTCAGGGACTTCATGGTGCAAAAGAATAACGGAGGCCACGGGAGATGTCCACGACCGAGAGCGGCCGAGAGCGGCCGGCAGCGCCCTGCCCTGCTGCCGATGGCGGCGGATGACCCCGGATGACCCCGGATGACCCCGGATGACCCCGGATGACCCCGGATGACCCCGGATGACGCTTGATTATATACCACTAATCTGGTAGTTTATTATAGGCAACCGAGGTCGCCCACGGAGGTCCCCGAGATGGCTGCTGTATATGAATGCCGAGCCTGTCAGGTGCTTTCCACCGAGCCCGGAGAGCTGTGTCTCCCTTCGGGAGTGGACCTTCGGTGCGACTACGAGGTGGATCGCAAAGAGCAGCAACTGCGGATGTGCCCACCCATTCGTGCCAGAGCCCCGGTCGAGTGCGACGTATGCGGACGCCCCAGCCTGCGAGGCTACCTGCTCTGTCTGTCCAGGGAAGAGTAGGCATCCGCGAAATCGGCGACCGGACGGCTTGCGCAGCGCCCACAGGGCATGCTTTGATGCCCTCATGCCGCGCTCCAACCCCAAGCGACGACATCTTTTCCCTGGCCCTTCGCCCCGCGCCCTCGTTTTCCTGCTCGCCGCGACCCTCGCGGCCGCGGGCTGCGAGGAGGATCCTTCCCCGAAAATGGGGCGTTTCCCCGATGGGTTTCTTTGGGGGACCGCGGTGGCGGGGTTTCAGGTGGACATGGGCTGCCCCACCCTGGACGCCTCGCGCTGCGTGGATTCACGCTCCGACTGGTATGTCTGGGTCACCACCCAGGCCCTGATCGACGATCCCGCCACGCACCTGTCGGGGGATCCCGTCTCCCTGGGGCCGGGACACTGGGAGCTGTACGAGCAGGACTTCGACCTCGCGCAGCAGGAGCTGGGGCTCAACGCGTTCCGGATGTCCATCGAATGGAGCCGGATCTTTCCCCGGAGCACGGTGGGCATCGAGGACCCGGCCGCGGTGGCAGCGGCGGCGGACGCCACGGCGGTGGCGCACTACCGCGACCTGCTCACCGCCCTGCGAGAGCGTGGCATCGAGCCGTTGGTGACGCTGCACCACTACACGCTGCCCGTCTGGCTGCACGACGCGGTGGGGTGTCACTTCGACCTGCAGAGCTGCTCGCCCCGCGGTTGGCTGGATCGGGAGCGCCTGGTCCAGGAGATTGCCAAGTACTCGGGGTTCGTCGCCGCCGAGCTCGGAGATCTGGTGGATCGGTGGGCCACGCAGAACGAGCCCTTCGCCGTGGTGCTCGCCGGCTACCTGCAGCCCGGCCCCGACCGAACCAACCCCCCGGGGGTGGGACTGGCCTTCGAGGAGGTGAAGGCGGTCTCCTTCGCCATGATCGAGGCCCACGGCCGGATGTACGACGCGGTGAAGGCCGCGGACACCACGGACGCCGATGGAGACGGCGAGGCCGCCAGCGTGGGGCTGGTGTTCGCCGTGGCCCCCGCCCACGCCCAGGACCCCGAGGATCCGGAAGACGCCGCGGCGGTGGAGAACGTCAACTATCTGTACAACTGGGCCTTCCTCGACGCGGTGGTGCTCGGGGAGGTGGACAAGGAGCTCGACGGCACCCAGACCACGCGGGAAGATCTCGTGGGCCGCATGGACTGGCTCGGGCTCAACTACTACGCGGTGACCGAGGTGGAGGGCACCCCCTACCCCACCCTGCGGGATTTGTCGCCGCTCACCACCTTCAACCCCGCGAGCCTGACCATCAACTACGACGAACCCTCCGGCATCTACGAAGCGCTCACCCTGGTCCACGCCCGATATCCCGATCTCCCCTTGTATATCACCGAGAACGGCACGCCGCATACGGACGACGGGGAGACCCAGCGGCGCTACCTGGTGGAGCACCTGTCGTGGGTGAGCCGGGCCTGGCGGGACGGGGTGGACGTCCGGGGGTATTTCTACTGGTCCTTCGTGGACAACTACGAGTGGAACCACGGCATGGGCATGCGCTTCGGCCTCTACGGCATCGACACCGAGGATTCCGTCAAGACCCGCACCCCCCGTCCGGCGGTGGATGACTACGCGCGCATCATCGAGGCCAACGCCATCCCGCAGGATCTGCGCCGCGAGCTCGATATCCCGTAGCTATTTGTAGCTATTTGTAGCTATTTGTAGCTATTTTTTGCGCGAGCCCTCACCACAGGGGCGGCAGGAAACGGTACCGGATGGTGCTGCCCTCCAGATCCGGAGGGGCGTGGCTGTTGTCCTCCCAGGCGCAAAACACCTGATCGGCGAACACGGCCACCGCGGGCCGGAGCTGCGCCTCGAGGGTGGTGGTGTTGACCTGAAAGTCCTCGCCGGTGACCGACAGATCCGTGGCCAGGGGCGTGAGGGCCGGTCCGAACAGACGACCGCGGATCCCGGCCCAGCTTCCGTCCGACGCCGAGCCGTCCTGCCACAGGACGATGATGTTGCCGGTGGTGGGATCCGTGGACAGGCTCGGGTGCATCTGGCTTCCCTGTACCAGGGTATTGACCGGGAAATCGTTGGTGTCCCCGGTCACGCCATTGGTGCGGGGGGCTCCGCTCAGGTCGATGGCGCGCGCGCGGATCCCCCGAAAGAACGGATCGTCGGCGCCCCGGCTGTCGTCGGACCAGGCCAATACGATGCCCACGCCCGGCTGTGTGGTGATGGCCACGTGATCCTGGTCGCCGTCGGTGGTGGAGTTCACCAGGGCGTCGGCGCTCACCAGGTGCGAGCCGAGGATGCCCAGGATCGTGCCCACGATGCCGGTTCCGCTGGGATCGTGGTTCGTGTCATCGGTCCAGGCCACCGCCCAACCCGTGCTTCCCAGGGGAGCCACGGCCGGTCGCCCCTGGCTCCCGGTGGTGCTCACGTTCACCAGGAAGTCATCCGAGTGTCCCACCTCCGGGTTGGTCTGCGGGACCCCATCGAAGTTGAAGAGTCGCCCCCGGACGGCCCAGCCGCTGGTGTCGCCTCCGGTGGCGGAGTCGTCCGACCAGGTGATCAGGATCATCCCGCTGTCGGCCACCGCTACCGCGGGATCCTGCTGGGTGCCCGTCGCCGTGGAGTTGACCACGAAGTCGGCGGATCCCGTCTGCGGGTTGGAGAGCCGCGACCCGTCGCTGTCGAACATCTGGGCCCGCACGTCCACTCCCCCGCCAGCCTCTCCGCTGCTGTCCGTCCACACCACCACGTAGCGACCGTCCGCGGCCGCGGCCAACGCCGGCTGGTGCTGATCGCCGGTGGTGGTGGTGTTGGCCGGCACGTCGAAGTCCGTGCTCATGTGGACGTTCTCGGTGGGTACGCCGTCGGCACCGAAGAACCGGACGCGCACGCCGGCGCCATCTCCGTCGACGCCCGACTGGTCCGTCCAGACCATGGTGGCGCGTGTCCCGCTCACGGCCAACGCCGGAGAGAGTTGGTCGCCGCTGGTGAAGGTGGCGGCCACGGCGTCGGAGCCGTCGAGCTTGCTGCACGTGGCGTTGCAGCCATCGCCGTTGGCGACGTTGCCGTCATCACACACTTCGTCGTCATCTTGGATGGAGTTGCCGCACTCGGGGACGTAGGCGTCGGGCTCGCTGGCGTCGGGCAAAGGCGCGACGTCCGGCAACACGCTGGCGTCACCGCTGGCCTCGCCGTCTTCGGGCACCTGCGCGTCCTGGGGATCGTCGCCACTGTGAGGCCCACACGCCAGTCCGGATGCCCACCAGAGCGGGAGGGATGCGCACAGCAAAAAAAGCGCGCCGTAGCGCACGGACGACCGCCTAGAGCACCGATCAGTTTGGACGTCGTAGCGAAATCGTGAAGTTGCGGGCAGATCGCGTGCGCGCCCGCAGCGACCGACCGAGCCGTACCCGTAGGTACGGTGACCGAGGGAGCGAGGACGTAAGCCGCGAGGTGCCCGAGCTGCGCGATTGCAGCCGTCTTTCAAACTGTTCGGTGCTCTAGAGGTGGTCCTCACCTCCGACCCCGCCGGGACGCCAAGCGCGGTGTTCGGGGGGGAGCCCCCCGGTCCGTCAACCACGTCGTTTCGAGGCATGAGTCCAAACCTCCGAGTTCATGAAGCGATATTGTAGGGGGTCGGTGCCAAAATGAAAACACTCTACATTACCGGCGTTACCAGCCGCCCCAGCTTGAAGCGCAGGTCGTCTTCCTGGAAGGGAACGGTGAGATAGTAGCGGGCCCCGGCCGCAAGGCCGGTCATCATGACCATGGGATCGGAGACGCCCGACAGGAAGACGAAAGGGATCTCCCGCGTGTTTTCCCGGCTACGGAGGGCACGCAACAAGGTGATGCCGTCGAGCTTGGGCAGCGCGATGTCCGCCACCACCACCTGCGGAGGGTGCGCATCGACCTCGGCGAGCCCTTGGGCCCCATCCACGGCCACCGTCAGGTGCCAGGGCAGCTCTCCTAGCGCCTCGCGGACGCGCTGCACCGCCAGGTCGTCTGCGTGGACCAGCAGGATCCGAGGCTCAGCGCTGGGTTTGGACGCCGGCACCTGGGATCAGGGCGCATCGGCGTCGCTCGCGCCCGCGGGCAGCGGCTCCGCCTCATCGATCAGGAAATTGGGGATACCCCCCTCGACCCGGAAGCGAAGCTGGCAGGCCGCGCAGTCGAAACACTCCACCGACTCGGAGTCGATGTAGCGGAGCTCCCCTTTGCACTGGGGGCAAGCGAGGATTTCGAGTAGCTTGGGATCGACGGACATCGTAACCTCGGCCCGCTGGGCGTTACCGCCGAGCAGGGGCGTCCTTGTTGGAGGGCTTCTTCTCGTCCTTGTCTTTGGCCGCCTTGTCTTTGGCCGCCTTGTCTTTGGCCGCGTCCTTGTCTTCTTTGGCCGCGTCCCCGGCGGAAGCATCGCCTCCTCCCCCGAAGAACACATCCACCTTATCGCATCGGCTCTGGATGACCTCCTGCTGATCCCCGAGCTCATAGGTGTCCACCACCTGCATGCACGCTGCCTTGGCCCGCCTCAGCTCCGATTCCTTCTCGGATTCGAGCGCCGCGTCGAGGATCTCCTTGACGCCGGTGATGGCCTTGGCCTTGATCGCGAGGTACTTCTTGCGCAGCTTCTGCGCCTTGCGTTGTCGGCGATGAATGAGCCGGAAAAGGGTCTTTTTTCGCCGCTTGCCCTCGTTCTTTTTCGCGATGGCCTTCCGACGCTTCTCCAGGGCGGCCAGGTAGTCCACGGTACCCATGCCCTTGTCGGGGAGGAATGCCTCGGGCTTTTCCGCCGACTCCAACAGCTTTTTCATCAGCTCCTCGTCCTCTCCCTTCGGGATCTCGCGCAGCTCCGGCGGGACGAGGACCTGGCGCTCGATCTCGGTCTGATAGTCGGAGACCTGCGCCGCGATGTTCATCCCCAGCCCCTGTTTGACGAAGGTCTCGGGGGGCTTGAGCATGAAGAAATAGGCGCCCGCCGCTCCCCCACCCCCGAGCACCACCAGGAGGATGAGGACCCAGACGAGCACGCCCTTTCGCTTTTCGAGATCCGGCACCCCTTTAGCGTCCATGGGGGACGGTGCCTGTACCGCGGGCATCATGCCGGTCTGTCCGGTCTTGATGGAGTATTTGCGGCGGTCCTCGACCGTCACGCTCCCATCGTCCCGATAGCGATCGTCGATGGAGCGCTCCTTGTCGTTGATGGAGCCATCTCCGGCTTGGACCTCCGCGAGCTCCTTGTCTTCCGCGTTCGCCCCCTCCCCTTCCACTTCGAGCTCCCCCTTCATGAACCAGAGCGTCTCACGGAACCCCTTTTTCTTACGTCGACGTCCCTGCGGAGCCGGAGCGGCCTGCGCCGCGGGCTCGGGCTTTGCCGCCGATGGGGCCGGCTCGGCCTGAGTCGCGGGCTCGGGCTTTGCCGCCGATGGGGCCGGCTCGGCCTGGGGCGCTGGGGCCGGGGCCGGCTCGGCCTGAGTCGCGGGCTCGGGCTTTGCCGCCGATGGGGCCGGCTCGGCCTGGGGCGCTGGGGCCGGGGCCGGCTCGGCCTG
>CAYFWA010000027.1:0-2344 GCA_964346625.1 uncultured Myxococcales bacterium | reverse complement strand
GGGGCCGGCTCGGCCTGGGGCGCTGGGGCCGGGGCCGGCTCGGCCTGGGGCGCTGGGGCCGGGGCCGGCTCGGCCTGGGGCGCTGGCTCGGGCTGGGGCACCATCCCCCCCGGGGCCATCATCGTCGCCGCACCGCCGAGATCCGCGGCCGCCGCGCCCGGTTGTGCGCTTGGGCCGGCAGAGCCAGACAGGGCCTTGCCCGCCGTCAGAAGCTCACCGAGGCTGGAGAATCGACCCCCGGGATCCTTGACCAGCGCTCGCGATACGAGTGAATCGAAAACCGGAGGCAGGCCGAGAGCGGGGCAACGCTGCGACGGCGGCTGAGGCTGCTCCCCAGCATGCTTCTGGAGCACCTGTGCCGAATCGCTGTCCGGAAACACCGGCGCCCCGCAAACCGAGTAGTACCAGAGCGCGCCCACACAGTAGATGATGGACCGCTCATCGGGCTGACTCCCCTGCACCTGCTCTGGCGCCATGAACCAGGGATCACCGAAGGCCGCTCCCCCGGCGGGCTCGGCGAGCCCGAAGTACTGGAGCCGGGCAGTGCCTAGGTCGGCAGACAGGACGACGTTGGCCGGCGAGATGTCACGATGCCAGACGCCCAGGCGTTTGCCCTCCTCCAGCGCCGCGATGATCTGGCTAACCAGCGCGACCGACTGTTCCAGGGTCAGCGGCCCCTGGGTTCCCACCTGGGTGGCGAGCGTCGTATCCCGGGGTACCTCGGTGGCGGCATAGAGTCGCCCATCCTCGATGGATCCCACGTCGAGCACCGACACGATGTTGGGGTGCCGGCTCTGGGATATGCTCTGGATTTCCGAAAGAGCCCGCTCCTTCATCCCGGGGTTCGGGAAGATGTGCGGAGACACCAGGATCACGTGTACCGGGGCTCCGGTGGTCTCGTCCGTGGCTTGGTAGATATCACCAATCGCGCGCCGTTCCACGGAGTCGCCGAGCGGAAACCGTCCCCCGACCTTGTAAGCACCCTGCGAAGACTCAGACATCGATACCTCCAGTAACGCCGACATCATATAGACCTCGGACGGGATGATCAACATTGCCAACCCGGGGAAAAGCGGCGGGGATTTCCACGCCGTGTTTCCCCGGGTTGGCAAAGATTTTCCCTTTGCCCCGGTAGTGAAAAATCGGGCCGGATAGGCTACACTCGGCCAAGCAGGTCTCGCGGTTTTTTCCCTCGAAACGAGTGGAGAACAATGTCAGGAGAGACGAAGATGACGGATCAAAACGATCACGGTGCGCCCGACAGCCAGAGCAAGGAGACCACGCGGATCCTGCAGGCACGTTACCCCTCGGGCGATGCGTTCCTGGGGGACCTCCGCTCAGAGCAGGAGCAGCGATATCGGTTACACCATCGGACCAAGATCCCGCTTGCCCTGGGCGAGCACGTGATCATCGAGGTAGTGTTCCCGGAGCTGCCGAGCCGAATCCTGCTTCGCGCCGTAGTGGAGCAAATCGAGGAGGAGCCAGCGGCGACGCTGCTGCGGGTGGCTGACGAAGAGATCGAGACCCTGGAGTTCGTCATCCGGACCGCTCGGGGAGAGACCGAGCCCGGAGCATCCCAGGGTCGACGCTACTACCGGATCCCCCTGGAGATCCCGGTGGACTGGCAGATCAATGGTCAGGGAGACGTGGTCATCAGCTCCACGGACGACGTCAGCGGTGGCGGGGTCCAGATCCGAACCCAGAACCCCCCCCCCGTGGGCACCGAGGTGGTGCTCCTGCTCCAGATCGAGGAAGAGGACGGCCAGCTCCGAATCCCGGGCAAGGTCGCCTGGGTCCGCACCGACGACAGCTTCTCGGGCATGGGGGTGCGCTTCAGCACGGAGAGCAGCGCGGAGAAGAAACGTCTGCGCGACCTCGTCCGCAAGTACATGGAGCGCGGCGAGATCCGCAAATAATCAAGATCAAAGGCTTTTGCGGGGCGCGCAGCGCGCGCGGGGGGGGCCGAGGGCTACGCCGGGGCCTCGAAGTGCACGATCAGGGATCGAGCCGAGCCGACCTAGCTCTGCTCGCCAGCCTGGCCGTCAATCTCGGCGAAGTACGCGGTCGTGGTGAGCGTCGAGCGATCGCGCTGCGCCTTCTTGCGCTTGCGACCCTGGGCTCGGCGGCGCGCTTTGCGCTTGATGGTGGTGATCTGGGTCTGGGAAGCCATGGGACTCGCTCCTCGGCAATCAATATTCGAAAGCCGAAGCTAGATACCCGAAGACTCCCATGGAGTCAAGCGCTTCCGTGAAGTCGGCCCGCTTCGATCCGGAGCCCCGAGACGAGCTGTCGTGAAAACGCAGCGATCCTGGCGCGGCTCGGATGCAGAGGGGCGGAGGGGCCG
>CAYFWA010000026.1:17385-22016 GCA_964346625.1 uncultured Myxococcales bacterium | reverse complement strand
GGGCCACGCGGGGGGGCGACGCCACCGCAGGAGGTGGCGCCACCCGGGGAAGCCGATCCCCGGTGCCCTCGCGCCGCAGCACCAGCGCGATCTGGGAGTAGCGGTCCGCGGTGCGCAGCAGACGGTCGAGCTCCGGGGCCTTGGAGGGGGGCTGCCAGGTGCGCTCGAGCTCCAGGATCTGGCGCAGCCAGAGCCGCCCGCGGCGGCGCCGCAGCTCGCGCGTGGCGGAGCCGAACACGCTGCGCAGGGCGTGCGGGGCCGGGCTGTGGAGCGGCTCCCAGCCCGACGGGTACCGGATGGTGAGCTCCTCCACGTCCCGACGCGGCTCCCGGATTTGACAGGGCCGCTTGCGGTGCCGCCCGCCGCCCGCGCCCAGGGTCCGCACCCGCCCGGTGTCCAGGCGGATCACGGTGCGATTCCCCGGCCGAAACACCGCGCCTTGGAGGGTGAACCGGCTGGTTACCCGCAGGGGCTCGCGCTCGTCGGTGAGACCCTGGATCCGGATCCCGTGGACCTGGACGCGGCGGCCGTGGCGCGCCAGGGAGCGGCGCAGCAGGCGCTTGCGGTCCGCTGGATCGCGCTTGGACAACGCTACGCGCAGGCCGTGGGCTTTGATGCCGCGATAGGTTTCCTCGAGCTTGATTCGCAGATCTATGCCTCGGACCTGCACGTCGTAGCTCGCCTTGCGGGTGGCGACGCCGCCCGAGGGCTTCGGGATCCGCATCCACCCCACGTAACCGCGCAGCCCCACCCGCAGGGCCCACTGGCCCCGCAGGTGCGGCGGCGCCAGCCCCACCGGCCAGTAGCGCAGCCAGGGGATCACCACCCGGCCCACCCCGTTGACGTTGACCCACAGGGCGGGCTCGTCGATCTCGTGGATGGACACGAACCCCCGATCGAAGGGGGCCTGGTTGCCGTCGTGGGCCAGCAGCAGCTCGACCGACAGCCCGGCGGCTCGCAGCAGGTGATAGGTCACCGCGGTGAGCTGGATCCGGCCCCCGTACCCGCCGCGCAGCACCTCGCGCAGGGAGTCGGCCGGGATCGCATCGGGGGCCAACCGCAGGTGCTCTTGAACGTGGCGCAGCACCGCGCGCAGCCGCTCGGCGGCGGTGGAGCGCTGGTGATACAGGGAGCGGGCCACTTGCCGCGCCTCGCTTTTGAAGGCCTTGCCCTCGTGCAAAAACAAAAGCGCCGCGAAGGCGGCCAGGTCCTTCCAGGCGGGGCGGAAGCCGTGCCACTTCTCGCCGATGTTGAGCCGCTGGATCTCGAAGTCCAACGAGTCCAGATCACGCATCAGCGGAGGGGAATAGGGAGCGGGGAGAAGCGGCGGCACGTTTTGGGCGCGGTAGTGATACCGGGCGAGGTTCTTGCTGGGAAAGGAGCGCTGGATCCGTTGGCGGACCCGCTTCGAGGACGGCTTGAAGGTGAACGACCAGTACCGTGGCAGGTAGTAATCCAGCTCCATGTCCGACACGGGCACGGTCCGCTGCAAGGCGAAGCGGTGGCGCTGCAGGGCGCCGAGGTGCGCGAGGGACAGGGGCACCATGATCTCGGTGCGCTCCTCCACCACGGTTCCGGCGCGCACGTCGGGGTAGACCAGCTTGAGCACCGTGCGCCCCCCGAAATGCCGCTCGGAGATGAGATCCTTGCGCCCGAACCGCCGCACGCGGCCATCGGGGGAGACCGTGGCCAGGTCCAACCGGAGCAGCCGCTGGGGCTTGGCCAGCGACAGCCGGAAGGTGCTGTAGCGCGCGTGCTGCGGATTGAGCACCACGTAGCGCCGCACCCGCAGGTGACGCATCAGCCCGGCCTCGTCCCGGGGCTGGTGCGCCACGCGATCGTAGATCCGCAGGTACACGGCCGGGTGTCCGGCGTGCCGTTTGGCGGCCCGCTTCGCGTGGGGCAGCGCGGCCTTGAGCCGGTCCGGATCCACCGGCCGCAGGGTGGGCTGGATCCCCTGCCCACAACCCACCAGCATCGCCAGGAACAGAACGACGAGCCGGGTGCCCGCTCGAAGGGCAGTCGCACGCGGGCAGGGCGGTTTGGCCAGCCGCCATCCGCGCCTCATGGGACGCCTCCCCGCTGGCGCAGCACGAACCAGCCGTCGGCGGCGGCGCCGGCCTGCTCGCAGAAGCGCAGATAGTCGCGCTTTTGCTTCTTTGACAGGTACCGGCGGCGGCGGCCCATCTGCAGGCCCAGCTCGATGATGTCGTCTCGGCGGGCCGCCCAGGAGTCGAGCCAGGCCACGCCCCGGGCCGCGAAGCGTTGGCGCGAGGCGGGCCGCAGGGTGTAGCGCCGGATCGGGAAGCGGACCCGGAGATCCAGGCCGAAGGGAGGCGGCAGCAGCAAGGGGCCGCGGTCGTCGCGGCGGGTCTGCACCCGCGTGGGGCAGGGTGGGCGCGGCGTTCGCCGCACGAAGACCTCGGGGCCGGCCTTGATCAGCAAGCGGCGAAGCTCCACGTCGGCGCTCACGGTGAGGCTCCCGGGCCCTTCGCGTACCAGGCGGAGGTTCCGCAGCTCCATGGCCGACAGCAGCCCGGACAGCGCCCGGGCCAGCCGGCGTTGCCACGGGACGCCGTCGCCCCGGCGTCGGCGCAGCCCCTGCACGGCGTGCAGCAGCACGTTGCGCACTACGAAGTGGGCGCGGCCCTGGGTTGGCTCCTCGGCAAAGGGCGACACCACCGCGGTGAGGCTGGCGGGTCGGCCCGGGTGGCCGATGGGCAGCCGCTGTGGCTTCGGATCCGCGGGATCCAACACCAGCGCCAGCTTGTCCAGGTCACCGGCGGGCAGGTGGCCAAAGGGGATGTGGGGGGCGGTGGGATCCAGAAAGACGCGCTCGCCGCCGGAGAGCCGCAGCACGGCGATGGCGTGGTTGAACATGCCCGGGTGCCACACCCCGGTCATGGTGGGGCGAGGGTCCGTGGCCACCAGCACGGGATCCAAGCGCAGCCCGAGGTAGCGGCCCATGGCGATCAACAGGTTGGCCTTGTCCTTGCAATCCCCCCAGCGCCGCGCCAGCACGGTCTCGGGGGGACGGGGCGCAATGGCGCCCAGCCCGCGCTCGTCGGCGATGTAGCGCACCTGCTTGCGCACGAAGTCGTACAGGGCCTTGGCGCGGCCTCGCGCACCGCGCGCCTTGGCGGTGAGGCGGCGCACCAGGGCCCGGGTCTTCGCGGAGAGTTTTCCCCGGGTGTCGAACAGCCCGCGGATCCAGCGCGTGAAGTTTTCGCCAGAGACCGGGTGCAGCGGGCCGGCGGGTCCCTCGAGGGTGAGCCAGAGCACGGCCCGCTCCCCGTCGAAGGGATCCCAGGCCCGGGGGGGGATCTTACCGAGCTTGCGCAGCTCGATGCGCGTGACGCGGGTCGGCCCCTGTCCCCGCCGGATCACCGTGGGCGCCGCCCGGCCGGTGCGGTGCCACCAGCGCGGCACCACCCGCAGGTCGGCGGGGTGATGCACCTCCACGCGGAAGCGCTTGACGTAGTCCACGTTGGGGACGCGCAAAAGCGGCAAAAAGCGCACGTCGCGGTGCTCCTTTTCCCAGTGGACCACCAGCGGCTCGCCCAGCCGCCGCACCGGCGCAAACACCCGGCGCAGCCGCGCGCGGTGCAGGAAGATCCCCTTCATCTCCGGCTTGAGGTCCAGGATGTGCGCGCGCGGCACCGGTCGTCGGCCCTGGTAGGCGCGGATGCTCCGGATGGGCGAGTGCCACTGCTCGGTGACGCTGAACCAGCTCCGCCGCCGGGTCCAGCTTCCCAGCGGTACCACCTCGATCCGCGCGCGGTGGATCACCCGCACCGGCTGCGCGGCCGCGTTCCCCCCGCGGCCACCGTGACCACCGTGACCACCGTGACGCGCGCTCCGTTGGTCGTGCTCTTCGCGTTCGTCAGGGTCGCGGTGCGAGATGTGAAGCACGTGGGTGGCCGAGTACTCCACGTCGTGCTTTTCGATCCCCGGGTGGCGCTCGGCGGTCTGGCTGCCGCCGCGTCCCGCGCACCCCATCCCCGCCCCGGACATCGCCGTCACCCCCGCCGCCATCGCGATGCAGAGCAGCACCGCGCCACCTCGCGCTCGCCCGCCCGCGCCCCGGCCACCGCCGCACTCCGCGCCCGCGCCCGCGCCCGCGCCACCTCGCGCGCCCTCGCCCGCGCCACCTCGCGCGCCCTCGCCCGCGCCACGCCCCGCGCTTGCGCTCGCGCCTGCGGTCAACGTCGATCCTCGTGCCAGCGTGAGCGCTCGACGAGAAGATCGCAGCTTCGTTCTCTCCGCGTTCCAGGATTCTTCGGATGTCCCAGTCACGGCGGCAGCGGCGCCGCGGGTCACAGTCGTTTTCGTCACGCCCGTCTCCGGATGTCCCAGTCGCGTTCTTTACACGCGTCCTGCAACGGTACCCCAGGTACGCGACGGGGGGCAAGCGTAGAGGCGGCCGGGTCGTTACTTCTTCTGCTTGAGGCGCATCATGCACAGGGGGCACTTGCCGTCGCCCTTTTCGCCGCGGGCGTAGTGGACGGTGCCCATGTCGCAGTACCAGCCGCCCTCGGGGAGCTGCTCGGGCTGGATGGGGGGGTCGAACTTTTTGCCCTTGGCGGGGACCTTCACCTGCTTCGCGGGGGCCCCTTTGCGCGCGGCGTGGT
>CAYFWA010000026.1:10715-17285 GCA_964346625.1 uncultured Myxococcales bacterium | reverse complement strand
GCCCGGCGTGGTCGCCGTGGTCGTGCCCGGCGTGGTCGCCGTGGTCGTGCCCGGCGTGGTCGCCGTGGTCGTGCCCGGCCTGGGCGCTCTTGTCGCCGCCCTTGGCGTCAGACTTGTCCTTTTTGCAGCCACTGGCGCCGGTGGCGAACAGGGCCGCGGCGCACAGGGCCAGGGCGGCGGAGAGGTTGAGATGGAAACGAAAGGCGGTTTTATACATGGGTCAAACTCCTTCGCTTTTGGGTGAGCGGGGTTTCTCTTCGTTCTTCTCTTCGTTCTTCTCTTCGTTCTTCTCTTCGTTCTTCTCTTCGTTCTTCTCTTCGTTTGTCTTTTCCGAGCCCCTGTTTTCCGTGTCCTTTTCCGGCTCTGATGCAGGCGTTTCAGGGGTCGTGGGACCGGTGTCGCCAGGCTGGTTGGAGCCGGGCCGGTAGGGGCCCACCCCGAAGCGGAGCTGCATCTCGCGGACGCCGGAGTAGATCACGGGCACCACCAGCATGGTGATCATGGCGACGAACATTCCGCCGAAGGTGGGGATGGCCATGGGCACCATGATGTCGGAGCCGCGGCCCCGGGAGGTGAGCACGGGCAGCAGCGCCAGCAGGGTGGTGGCGGTGGTCATCAGGGCCGGGCGGGCGCGCTTGAGGCCCGCGGCCACGACGCTGTCACGGATCTGCGCGATGTTGGTGGGGGTGCGGGCCGCGAACCGATCGCGCAGGTAGGTGGCCATGAGCACGCCGTCGTCGGTGGCGATGCCGAACAGCGCCAAAAAGCCCACCCACACCGCCACGCTGAGGTGGATGGGCTTGACCTGGAACAGCTCCCGACCGTTCACGCCGAACACCGACAGGTCCAGAAACCACGGCTGGTGATACAGCCAGATCATCAAAAAGCCCCCGGCCCAGGCCACCAGCACCCCGGAGAAGACCAGGGCGCTCACCCAGGTGGAGCGGAACTGCAGGTACAGCACGAGAAAAATCAGCGCGAGGGCCACGGGCAGCACGATCTGCAGCCGCTTCTCGGAGCGCACCTGGTTCTTGTAGGAGCCCTCGAGCTCCCAGGTGACGCTCTCGGGGATCTTCAGCTCGCCGTCGGCGATGAGCTTCTTGAGGTAGGCCCGGGCGGTCTCCACCACCTCCACCTCGGCCACGTCCTTGCGCTTGTCGAAGGTGACGTAGGCCACCTGAAAGGTGTCCTCCGACTTGATCACCTGGGGCCCCCGCACGTACTCGATCCGGGCGAGCTGCTCCAGGGGGATCTGCGGTCCGGTGGGGGAGGCCACCAGCACGTCGCCCAGGGCCTCTGGGGTATCCCGCAGCTCCCGCAAGTAGCGCACGCGAACCGGATAGCGCTCGCGGCCCTCTACCGTGGAGGTCACGGGCGTGCCCCCCACGGCGAGCTCGATCACCCGCTGCACGGTCTCGAGCTTGATCCCGTAGCGGGCGATGGCCTGCCGGTCGATGTGGATCTCCAGGTAGGGCTTGCCCACCACCCGGTCGGCCACCACGGTGCTCGGGTCCACCCCCTCCACCTGCTTGAGGTGCCGCTCGAGCTTCATGGCCACGTCCTCGATGGTCTCGAGATCCGGGCCCTGGATCTTGACGCCCATGGGGGCGCGCATGCCGCTTTGGAGCATCACGATCCGCGCGGCGATGGGCTGCAGCCGCGGGGCGGAGGTCACCCCGGGCACCTCCGCCGCGGCGACGATCCGCTTCCAGATGTCGTCCGGCCGCTGGATGCCGGGCCAGGCCTGGCGCCCGGGGTTGAGCTTCGGAACCAGCGCGGGCCGCCAGAGGCGGAAGGGCTGGCCGTCGGGATCGGGCATCAGCCGGCCCTGCGCGTCGCGCAGGAAGCGCCCGGCCACGCGGTAGGGCTTGCCGTCCGGGGCCCGGAGCTTGTCGCCCTCGCGGCTGCGCACCCACCCTGCCTCGTCGGGGGCGTACCGGAAGGTGAGCCGGCGCCCGCGCTCATCCGTGACGTACTCCGGGTGGTAGTTGATGATGGTCTCGATCATGGAGATGGGCGCCGGGTCCAACGCCGACTCCACCCGCCCCAGCTTGCCCACCGCCAGGGAGACCTCGGGGATGGCGCTGATGGCCAGATCCTGCTTGCGCATGGAGTCCATCACCTCGCCGATGGAGGCGTGGGGCATGGTGGTGGGCATCAGCAGGAAGGAGCCCTCGTCCAGCGGCGGCATGAACTCCTCACCGAGGCCGGGGAACCTGTCGGCGATGGCGGTTACCGGCTGCGTGGTGCGCACGCTCGTGGGCAGCCAGCCGAGCACGGCGTCGAAGCCGCGCCAGGTCATCAGCCCCGCGAGCACGATGAGCAGGGGCAGCGTCAAAAAGGCGAGCTTGTGCTCCAGGCACAGGCGCAGGATCCGCGGGTACAGATAGAGAAAGCCGCGCAACAAAAGAAGCAGCCCCCCGATGAGCAGCACCAGCAGCAGGCTGTTGCGCGAGAGCCCCTTTTCCGGGCCCAGCGGCAGCCAGTGGGCCGCGAGCTGGATCGTCACCGCGAGGGCGATGAGCGCCACGACGCTGCGCACCACCCACGGCAGCACCCGCCGGGGGAGGTAGCTGCGCAGCAGCGTCCACGCCCCGATGGCCGCCATGACGCCGCCCAAAAGCGCCGCCCAGCGCGAGGAGGCGGTCAGGCCGATGACAGAGCCCACCGCCACGGCGGCGATCTGCAGCCCTCGCAGCAGGCGGCGCATCCGGAGCCACCCCCCGAACAGCAGATGGGCCGCCGGCGGGATGACCCAGATGGCCACCACCACCGAGGCGATGAGGGCGAAGGTCTTGGTGAAGGCCAGGGGGCGAAACAGCTTCCCCTCGGCTGCTTGCAGGGTGAACACCGGCAGGAAGCTGATCACCGTGGTGGCGACCGCGGTGAGCACGGCGCCTCCCACCTCGCGAGAGGCGCGGTGGATGGTCTCTACCCGCGGCTCGTCGGGCGGGGCCCGCTCGATGTGCTCGAGGATGTTCTCGGTCATCACGATGCCCATGTCCACCATGGTGCCGATGGCGATGGCGATGCCCGACAGCGCCACCACGTTGGCGTCCACGCCGAACAGCTTCATGGCGATGAAGGTCATGAGCACGGCCACGGGCACCAGCCCGGAGATGAGCACCGAGCTCTGCAGGTGCCACACCAGCAGCAGCACCACGATGATGGTCACCAAGATCTCGTCGGTGAGGGCGGTGTTGAGCGTGTTCAGGGTCTCGTGGATCAGCCCCGAGCGGTCGTAGAAGGGCACCACGGTGACCTTGCTGATGCGGCCGTCGCGCAGGGTCTTTTGCGGCATCCCGTCGGCGATCTGCGCGATCTTCTGCTTGACGTTCTGGATCGCCTTCAGGGGGTTGGCCCCGTAGCGCGTCACCACCACGCCGCCCACCGCCTCGGTCCCCTCCTTGTCCAGCGCGCCGCGCCGCAGGGCCGGACCTAGGCTGACCCGGGCCACGTCCTTGACGTAGATGGGCACGTTGTTTTGCACACGCACCACGGCGTGGCGGAGGTCGCTCACCGACTCCACGAAGCCGATCCCCCGGATCACGTACTCCACCTTGTTGATCTCGATGGTGCGCGCCCCCACGTCCCGGTTGGACTGCCGCACCGCCTGGATCACGTCGCGCACCGAGACGCGGTGGGCCCGCAGCGCGGCGGGATCCACGTCCACCTGGTACTCCTTGACGAAGCCCCCGATGGAGGCCACCTCGGCCACGCCGTCCGCGGTCATCAGGGCGTAGCGGACGTAGTAGTCCTGGATGGTGCGCAGCTCCTGCAGGTTCCAACCCCCGGCCGGCCGGCCCTTTTTGTCTCGCCCCTCGAGGGTGTACCAGAACACCTGGCCCAGGGCGGTGGCGTCCGGGCCGAGGGTGGGCTTGACCCCGTCGGGGAGGGAATCGGGGGGGAGGCTGTTGAGCTTCTCCAGCAACCGGGAGCGCGACCAGTAGAACTCCACGTTCTCCTTGAAGATGACGTAGATGGTGGAAAACCCCATCATGGACCGGCTGCGCACCGTCTTGACCCCGGGGATGCCCAGGAGCTGGGTGGTCAAGGGATAGGTGATCTGGTCCTCCACGTCCTGGGGGGAGCGCCCGGCCCACTTCGTGAAGACGATCTGCTGGTTTTCCCCGATGTCGGGGATGGCGTCCACGGGCACCGGATCTCGCGCCACGTCCCCCAGATCCCAGTCGAAGGGCGCCACCATCACGCCCCAGCCCACGGCCAGCAGCAGGGTCAAGGCGACGATGAGCTTCTGCTCCAGCGCGAAGCGCAGGATCCGATCCAGCACGCCGGTGCGCCGTGAAGACTCGGAAGAGGGTTGAGGAGTGTCGCTGCTCATCGGAACGGGTGGCCTTCGGCTAGCGTGTTGCTCTGCTGCGTGTCGTTCTGCTCGCGGAAGGCAGGGATGCCATCCGCAGTCCGATACAAGATTTGGGCGGGGAGCATGCCCGGTGCCGCGGCCCGGGCCCTCTCTGGCGGCGAGCCCCGCACCAGGGGCGTGTCCCCTCGTGGCTACATGCGCCCTCCGCCCGGTGCCAGCTCCCCCTCGTTGTCCCCGCAGCGGAACATCTGGGAGCCGTAGTAGGGGTTCTCGACGCCCTCGGCCTTCTGCAGCCAGTCGGCGCCCTGGTTGTCGAAGGCCATGGTGCAGCGGAACCGGATGGCGGGAGTTTGCCCTTCGAGACCGAAGCGGCGGATGGCCTCGATGAGGGCGTCGGACAGCGGCGCGAAGTGACGCCGCGCCACGGCGAGCTCGGAGGTGCCCTTGACCTTCGCCGCCGCGTCCTCCAGCGCTTTGGCCAGCCGCCGCCAGTGCTCGCGCGCCTCCGCGTCCAGCAGCCCACCTTGCACGGTGCGCACCGCCGTGGCCACGGTGGCCGCGGCGATCTTCGCGCGGGCCAGATCGTCGCGGCTCAGGGCGTGGTGCAGGCTGTAGTAGGTCTTGGTCACCGCGGCGAGCTGCAGCCGGAACGTCTTGGGGACCTTCAGCCGCTCCACCGGGGGCAGCTCCCCTTTCTTCGAGCGCGACGCGGCGGCGGTGGCCTGGCCGGACGTCTCGCCGTGGCCGCCGTGGGCGCCGTGGGCGCCGTGGGCGCCGTGGCCACCGTGGCCGCCGTGGGCGCCGTGGCCACCGTGGCCGCCGTGGGCGTGGCCCGGCGCCGCGCCGCCCCCCTCGGGGCTCATCATGGAGGGGCGCGCCTGGATCTGCAGGGCGCTGTCGATCTTGAAGGCGCCTTGGGTCACCACGCGCTCGCCCTCTTCGAGGCCTTCGCGCACCACGTAGAGCTCACCCACCCGGGGGCCCAGCACCACCTCGCGGCCGCGGTAGGTGCCGGGTTTCACCTCCACGTAGACCACCGCGCGCTTGCCCGTGATCAGGGGCGCGGAGCCCGGGATCACCAGCGGCGCCCGCCGGGTCTCGCTTTGCGCCAGCGCCTCTCCTTCGGGGCCCACCGGGCTCTCGAGCACGGCGGTGACGAACATGTCGGGCTTGAGCCGCCCGTCGGGGTTCTTCACGGTGAGCCGGACCTTCGCCGTGCGGGTCTGGTCGTCGAGAAACGGCTCGATGAAGTCCACCTTGCCCTGGAAGGTCTCACCCGGGTAGGCGCGGGTGGTGAAGGTGACCTTCTGGCCCTCCTTGACGCGACCGAGGTCGGACTCGTAGACGTCGAGCTTCACCCACACCTTGTTCAGATCCGCGATGGTGAACAGGCGTGTGCCCGCCTCGACGTACATCTGCTCCTGGGCCTTCTTCTCGATGACCACGCCCCCCACGGGCGCGTAGATGGTCAGGTGGTCCTGGGGGGTTCCCCGCTTTTCGATCTTGCGTACTTGTTTGGGCGATAGGCCCAGCAGCCGGAGCTTCTCCCGCGCGGCCTGCAGCGTGGCCTTGGCGGTCTGGTCGGCGCCCGCCACCCCCGTGGCGCCGAGCTGCTCGGCCATTCGATCGGCTTGCAGCAGCTCCATCTGCGCGGTGACGAGCTCGGGGCTGTACAGATGCACCATGGGCTGCCACCGCCGCACCTTCTCCCCGGTGAAGCTCACGTACAGCTTGTCGATGCGCCCCGGGACCCAGGCCGTGATGTAGCCCACCCGGCGCTCGTCGAAGGCCACCTTGCCCGACACCCGCACCTTTGCGGCGGCCTGCTTGCGCTGGACCCGGGTGGTTTCGATCTCGGCCAGCTCCCGGGCCCGGGGGCTGAGCTTCAGCTCCCGGGGGTGGGCGCCTCCCTCGCTGCCGCTGCCTTTGACGGGCACCAGATCCATGCCGCAGATGGGGCACTGGCCTGGCTTGTTCTTGCGGATCTGCGGGTGCATGGAGCAGGTCCAGATCTGCTCCTTTTTCGCGGCGCCCCCTTCGTCTCCGCCGTGACCGGCGTGCCCGGCGTGGGCGCCCGCCCCGGCGCGGCCCGGAGCGGCGTCCCCGCTGCCCAGGGCGCTGGAAAAAAGCCAGCCCAGCGCGAAGGCCACGATTACGAGCAGCACCACCGCCCCCCGCCGCGCGAGCTGGTGGAGCCAGGTTAGCAGAGCGCGGGCTCGCGAGGCCGAATCAGGCTCATTGCCCGT
>CAYFWA010000026.1:0-10615 GCA_964346625.1 uncultured Myxococcales bacterium | reverse complement strand
GGAACCGGTGCCCGTGGAACCGGTGCCCGTGGAACCGGTGCCCGTGGAACCGGTGCCCGTGGAACCGGTGAGCTCGGGCTCCACACGGCTCTCAGAAGCGCGGCGAGAGTCGGACGATTCTTCGCTCATGGTTGCTTTCCTCGGAGCCGCGCCGGCAGCTCACCCACGGCGGCGCGGAGCGCGGCCCACTGCTGAGCCAGCCGCACGCGGACCCGCAGCGCGGCGAGTCGATGAGAATACAAGGCTTCCTCGTGGTCCAGCACGCTCAGGAAGTCGAGCTTGCCGGTGGTGTAGGACGCGATGGCGGCCTCGAGAATCTGTCGCGCCTCGGGCAGGATCCGCCGTTGGTACAGTCTCAGCCGGCTTTGCAGCCGCTTGACGGCGTCGCGGGCGGTGCGCACCTGCCGGGCCACCTCGAGCCGCTCGTTTTCGTACCCGGATCGATCGCGGCTGAGCGCCGCCTCGGCTTCGTTCACCGCAGCCCGGGTCTTGCCAATGGACCACAGGGGGATGCGCACCGAGACGCCCACCGACCAGAAGTCCATCCCGTCCACGGGATCCATGCCCGAGTCCTGGCGGTAGCGGTAGCCCAGGCTCACGCCGAGGTCGGGGTAAAAGCCCGTGCGCGCTTGCTCGCGACGCAAGGACTGGACGGCCATGCGCTGCTTCCAGCGCGTCAGGGCCGGGCGCTTGCGTCGAGCGGTGGCCAGGAGCTTCGGCAGCGTACGCCGCAGGGCCGGGGCGCGAGGCACTGACACCGCGGCGGGCAACCTGGCCGCGGCGGGGCGGCCGAGCAGGGCGTTGAGCCGCGCCTCGGCCGCGTCGCGGGCGCGCACGATGCGGAGCTGTCGGTCGGCCACGCGGCTGCGCCGCAGGCGAGCCTTGAGCAGATCCTGGAGCTGCGCTTTTTGGACCCGGTAGCGGACCTGCACGAGCTTGAGCAGGCGCGCGAGCAGGGCGTCGCGCTCTTTTTCGATGCGCCGCTCGGCGTCGCGCAGCGCGAGCTCGAGCCAGCCGATGCGAATGGCCGCTCCGAGGCGCAACCGCGCCTCTTTTAGCGCGGCCGCCGCCACGTCGGCCCGCCGCGACGCCACCTGTCCGGCCAACGACAGCTTCGTGGGCCATGGGAGCACCTGGGTCAGGGTGACCTGCAGGCCGGTCATGGGGGTCTCATCGAACCGGGCGGGCCAAAAGGGCATGTTCACCAGGCCCACGGTCACCTTCGGATCGGGGTAGGCGGAGGCCTGGTCGACCTTGGACTTGGCCACGCGGATCCGCGCCTCGATCTGCTTGACGCTCGGGTGAGCGGCCAGGGCCTGGCGGGCCAGGGAGGCGAGGTCGACGGCGGGCCGCGGGTCGCCCGAGGCCGCGGCCGCGGGCCCCGACGCCCGGCGCACCGAGCGAGGCGAGCGAGGCGAGCGGTTCCCATCCTCCGGGGCCCGCCGCCGCGGGCGGTGCTCCTGGGTCGCATCATGCGGCGCTCCTCGCGCTGGGCGGGACGTCGGCGTCCCGCCTCCGGCCAGCCGTGGGGAGGAGCCCCGGGCGCGGTCCGGTGCCTCTTCGCGGTCCGAGGCCTCCTCGCGGTCTATCCCAGGCGAATCCGAGGCCGGAGTACTCGTAATCAGCGTGACTATGAATGTCGATATCGTGGCGTTCATGATTCGGCTCACTCGGCCCTTGGCCATCAGGCCTTCCGGGCTTCCTCCAAGTAGCAAGGGCAGTGCCAAATAAAAAATCCACTCTTTCAGGAGGTTTTCATCACCTCCCCCCTACGACTGCGCAATAGTCGACAACGCGTTGCGCAAAATCGGTGAAATGGACCGTCGAGGGGAATCGGACGGCAGATGGGGAAAACCAACGGAGTCGAGCCCGCTGGGCCCGTTGCATTTGGATATTGTGGACTTAGTTTGTCCTACCGAGATGCAAACCGTCTGCCTCGGCTCCGGTGATGAGCGGAGGCACGGATGTAAGCGCGGAGGATGCGATGGATTGGAAGGACTACTTCAACGAGAACAACGGAGACGGATACCTGGGGACGGCCGATGCCGAGGGCAGGGTGAACATCGCCCCGTACCTGCGGCCCGAGGTGCTCGAGGACGGGACCCTGGCCTTCGGGATGTCGGACGGGCGGAGCTACGACAATCTCAAGGAGAACCCCCACGCCACCTTCGCCTTCAACGAGGGCGGCTATCGCGGCGTGCGGCTGTATCTCGAGCGGGACGGGGAGACCGGCTCCGGCGTGCTGCTCGAGCGGCTCAAAAGCCGCGCCGAGGCCGAGATCCTGCCCGGCGCGGGCAAGCACATCCAGCAGGTGGTGACCTTCCGCGTGCTGCGCCACGACGAGCTCACCAACGTGTGAGCTCCCCTCGAGACGTAGCCTCCCTCAGCCTCGTAGGTTCCGTCGGACTCGTAGGTTCCGTCGGACTCGTAGGTTCCGTCGGACTCGTAGGTTCCGTCAGCCGCGCTCGGCGTAGAGGGTGTCGAGGCGAGCGGCGGCCACGAAGTCCTTTTCCGTGATGCCGTCGGCCGAGTGCGTGCGGTAGCGGACCTGCAGGTTGCCGTAGGACACCTCCAGATCGGGGTGGTGATCCTGGGCGTCGGCGATCCAGGCCACCACGTTGGCGAAGCCCATGGCCCCGGCGAAGTCCTTGAAGCCGAAGTCCCGGCGAAGGCCCCCGTCGCGGTACTGCCATCCGTCGAGCCCCTCGAGCTTGCGCGCGATGGCTTCGGGCTCGAGCGCCTCGGTGGCCTCGTCGCCCTCTCCGGCCTGCTTCCAGGCCTGCTGCTGAACGTTTCTCTCGTCGTGTTTCGACATGTCGTGTGCTCCTTTCCCAGACGCCTTCGTCCCCGGTGTGCCGGGGCCGTTTTGGAGAATCCATCGTTCGCGCAGCGCGCAGGTTGTCGGGTTGTCGGGCTTGATTGCCAATTTCATGCCAAGCCCGGGCATATGCGCGGGTTGCCTCCAGCAACGACGATTGTCCCCGAGATTCGACTCGATTCGAGGGAGGCCGTGCCGAGCGGTGGCGTACGGTATGGTCGTTGGATGGGACGGCGGGCGGTACGTTCGGGACACACGAGACCCGGCGCCGGCTCGCCGGCCCGCCGGCCCGCGTGACCAACCGCGCGGCTCGCCTCTGGGAATCGAGCTCCGTCCCGACCCTCTGAGCGTTGCGCAACGCCGGTTCCGCCTCCATACTCACAGCCAACCCGATCACGCGAAGAAAAAGCAGCATTCATTCATCCAGACAGGAGAGGCGGATGTCGAAGACCCACGAGAACCCGAAGTTGAAAGAGCACGCGGAGAGGACGAAGGACGCGCCGTACGGGGCCTCCGTGCCGGATGAGCCGCAGCGTCGGGAATCGAGCCGGCGGGAGTTTCTCGAGCGGCTGGCCACGGTGGCCGGCGCCACGGTGCTCGTGCCCGTGGTGAGCGCCTGCGAGCCCAAGCCCGAGCCGGCAGCGCCCGCCCGGCGCCGGCGCCAGGGAGGCGGGGAGCCACCGCGGCGAAGGGCGCGGGCCGCCTCCGGCCCCCTGCCGGTGCCCCCGGTCAAGCCGGCGGGCTGGGACGCCATGGCCTTCAACCTCGAGCGGGGAAAGTCCGGGGCCATCCCCGACGGGTACCTGATGAACATCAAGGCCGAAGGGGGGCGCAAGAACCACCTGGGCAAGCACCTGCCCTACCGCCCCCAGGTGGACGCCAAGCGGGTCCCCGCCGGCTTCCTGGCGGTGATGTTCGGCGACGCGAGCCGCGGCTTTGCCCGCCACCCCAACGAGGCCCCCCGCCCGGCCGAGAGCTACATCGGCCACTGGTTCAACTGGATCCGCGTCCGCAAGGCGGTAGCGGGATCGGCCCAGGAGCTCAACAATGGCTACTCCCACTGGCCGGGCAAGCCCAGCGACGATCCGAAGCTCTACGCGGTGAAAGGGGGCGGGGACATCACGGCCGAAGGTGGCAAGAACACCATCTACCTGGTGAAGCTGCCCGGCGACGTGAAGCCCGGCGACACGGTGCGCCTCTGGGGGCACTGCCTGCACCACGGGGAGTACGTAGACTTCCTCCAAATCTGATCGCAGCGTACCCGCTCGTCTCGCCCCCCCCCCGCGCTACGCTCCCTCACCGCGCGAGCTTTTCCGCGAGCAGCTCCCCGGCGCGGGTGGCCATGGCCATGATGGTGATCTGCGGGTTGACGCCCAGGGAGCTGGGCACGGCGCCGCCGTCGCAGACGTAGAGGCCGGGCACGTCGTGCACCTCGTGGCTCGGTCCCACCACCGAGCGGCGGGGGTCGATGCCCAGCCGCGTGGTGCCCAGGGGGTGATAGGCGGTCAGATCCAGGTCCCGCGGTCGGATCGCGGAAAACAAAAAGCGGTCGATGTCGTCGAGGGACTCGAACACCTCCCAGTTGCGCACGGGCAGGTAGACCCGCCGGGCGCCCGCGGCGAAGTAGACGCGCGCCAGGATCTCCACGCCCCGCTTCATGCGCTCCAGATCCGCGCGGTTGAGCGAGTAGGTGATCAGCGGCCGGCCGGCGGGGCCCTGGAACACGTGGCCGTGGCTGGTGTCCTTCACCGCGAAGCCGAACATGATCATGTGATCCATCCGATCGGCGAAGTCCATGAACGCCGGCCCCACGTCGTGGGTGGAGGCGGCCATGAGGTCGGGGGGCGCCGAGCCCCCTTCGAACAGCAGCCGCTCCTCGAAAAAGCCCTCGATGGCGTAGCCCTGGGGCACGGAGCCGAACACGTCGGTGCGCTGGTCGAACAGCCCCGCCATCCCCATGGCGGGGTGTATCGTGAGGTTGCGCCCCACCTGCAGGCTGCGGGTGCCCAGGCGCTGGCGAAGCAGCATCAGCGGCGTGAGCAGGGCGCCGCAGGCGAGCACCGTGGCCCGGGCGCGCACCGTGAGGCGGCCGCCGCCGCGGGTGCGGGCCCGGATGCCCACCGCCCGGTCGCCCTCGCGCAGCACGCGCTGGGCGGTGGTGCGCGTGAACAGGTAGGCGTTGGCCCGCAGGGCCGCGGGGATGAACGAGACGTTGGTGGACTGCTTGGCGTCGGTGGGGCAGCCAAAGGCGCAGCGGGCCTTGGCGTCGCAGCCCGGGGCGTTGCGGGGCAAAGGGCCGTGGGCGAGCCCCAGGGCGTCGCAGCCCCGGGCGATGAGACGCCCCACGTCGCCGACGTGCTTGTCCTCGCTGGGCCCCACCTCCAGGAACTCCTGCACCCGCTCCACGTAGGGGAGCAGCCGCTCGGGGGCGAGCTGGGAGACGCCGTGGTCGCGCTCCCAGCCCCGCAGCACCTGCTCGGGGGGTGGCAGGCAGGTGCCGGAGTTGATCACGGTGGTGCCCCCCACTGCCCGGCCGATGGGCACGATGATGGGCACATTGCCCAGCGCCACCACGCCGCCGAGATCGCGGTACATCAGCCGCTGCATGTCGATGGTGTTGCCCGTGAAGTGCCGACGGTCGTAGTAGGCCCCCTCCTCCAGGATCACCACCGCCAGGCCGGCCTCGGCCAGGGCCTTGGCCGCCGCGCCGCCCCCGGCGCCGGTGCCCACGATCACCACGTCGCACTCGAGCTCCTCGTCGTCGGTGATCTCGCCGCCGTCGTGCACCAGCTCCCGGTAGCGGGGCTGCTCGAGCTGCCTGGGGGGCTCCACCTCGTAGGGGCTGCCGAGCTCCTCGTGGATCTCCGGGCGCTGGAAGTGGGCCGCCTTGACAGTGGCCGAGACCACCCGGATGAGCTGGCGCAGGCTGAAGCCCCCGTGTACGAGCTGCTCCAGGGCCTGCAGACGGGCCGCCGGGTCCAGCGCGGAAAACGGGCGCAGGGACCGGGCCACCGTGCGCAGCTCCAGCAGCCAGAGCAGCGAGCGGAACCCATTTTGGAAAAGCGGCGGGATCACCGAGAGGAACTCCTCCACCCGATCCACGGTCTGGGCGTCGGCGGCCGGGATCCGGTCGCTGCCCGGGATGATGGTGCGCGCCAGCGCCGTGAGGATCCTGCGCTCGCGCGCGGTGAAGATTGAGTAAATGGACAACGGGACACCTGCCTGTCTGCGGGCCGGCCAACGCGAAATTGGTCCGACCAATTCCATAACACCTGGTGAATTCATACCTTGTCCGCCGTGAATTCGCCAGCGTGCATGTGGGTGTGAACGCGTTATGATGGGCGGCGCGGTGGGCTCGGTTCCGTAGGCACCGAGGAAGCCAGGTACGGACGGCGCGCGCGAGCCCCAACGGGAGGATCCTCTTGAAGGTTCTGGTGATCAACGCAGGAAGCAGCTCGGTCAAGTACGCCGTGGTCGACTGTGCCGACGGGCAGGCCTCCCGCACCCTGGGGGGCGGCATCGTGGAGCGGATCGGCGCCGAGGGCACGCGCCTCACGGCGCGGCGGGAGACCGCCGCGCTGCAGGAGCGCGACGTACCGGAGGTGCGAACCACCGACGGCGCCCTGCAGGTCATCGCCGAGGCGCTGACCGCGGGACCCGCGGCCCTGCTCGAGTCCCTGGACGCCGTCGAGGCCGTGGGCCACCGGGTGGTCCACGGGGGCGACGTGTACTCCGATCCCGTGGTCATCGACGACGCGGTGAAGGACCGGGTGCGGGAGCTCTCGGCCCTGGCGCCGCTGCACAATCCGGCCAACCTGGCGGGGGTGGAGGCGGCGCAGCGGCTTTTGCCCGGGCGCCCCCACGTGGCGGTTTTCGACACCGCGTTTCACAGCACCATGCCCGCCGAGGCGCATCTGTACGGCATCCCGCTGGACCTCGCCCGCGACCGCCGGCTGCGGCGCTACGGCTTCCACGGCACGAGCCACAAGTACGTGGCGGGTCGGGCCCGGGCGCTGCTTCGCGAGGCCGGCGTCCCCGACGCGCGGCTGATCACCGCCCACATCGGCAACGGCGCGAGCCTCGCCGCGGTGCGGCAGGGGCGCTCCATCGACACCACCATGGGCTTCACGCCCCTGGAGGGGGTGATGATGGGGACGCGCTCGGGCACGGTGGACCCGGCGCTGGTGCTGCACCTCATCCGGCAGGAGGGGATGGCGCCCGACGAGGTGGACCGGCTGCTGAACAAGCAGAGCGGGCTCGAGGGCATGGCGGCCATCGGCTCGGGAGACCTGCGGGACGTGCTCGGCGCGCGGGAGGCGGGCCTCGAGACCGCAGCCGCGGCCTACGGGGTCTACGTATATCGTCTGGTGACCGCGGTGGGGGCCCTCACCGCGGCCCTCGACGGGCTGGATGCCCTGGTGTTCACCGGGGGCGCGGGGGAAAACTCCGCGACCCTGAGGGCGGACGTCTGCGCCCGCCTGGGGTACCTGGGGCTCGGGTTGGAGCCCGAGCGCAACGCGGCCCCCCGGGGAGACTGCGACCTCACGGCTCCCGGCGCTCGGTGCCGGGTGCTGCGGGTGCGGACCCGTGAGGATGAGATGATCGCCCGCGAGACGGTCTCGGTGCTCCGCGCCGGCGACGGTGCTCCCATCGGGGACGAGAGCCGATCAGGAGGAAACGGATGACGCAGCGTTTGGTGGTGGTCGGGGGCGACGCGGCGGGCATGAGCGCCGCGAGCCGGGCGCGCCGGCTGGCCCCGGAGCTGGAGATCATCGTGCTCGAGCAGGGCGCGCACATCAGCTACGCCGCCTGTGGCATGCCCTTGCTGGTGGCGGGCACGGTCTCCGAGGCCGAGCAGCTCGTGGTGCTCACGCCGGAGGCCGCCCGGGAAAAACGGGGGCTGGACCTACGGCTCGGCCACCGGGTTCGCACGCTGGATCTCGCCGGGCGCACCGTGACCGGTGAGCGCGTGGACAGCGGGGAGAGCTTCTCGGTGGGCTATGACCGGCTCTTGCTCGCCACCGGCGCGCGGCCCGTGCGGCCGCCGGTGCCGGGGGCGGACGCCGAGGGCGTGTTCGTGCTGCGCCGGCTAGAGCACGGCCAGGCGCTGCGGGCCTTCGTGGACGAGCGGCGGCCCCGCAAGGCCGTGGTGGTGGGCGCGGGCTACGTGGGCCTCGACGTGTCGGAGGCCCTGCGCGAGCGCGACGTGGCCGTGACGCTGCTCAAGCACCGCGATCACCCCTTGCTGGGCTTGGAGCCGGAGCTGTCCGCGCTGGTGGAGGAGGCCCTGGTGCGGGCGGGCTGCGTGCTTTTGCGCAACGCCCCGCTGTATCGGGTGGAGACGGGGGACGACGGCCGCGCGGTGGCGGTGCAGGCGGGCGGGGAGCGGCTCGAGGCGGACCTGGTGGTGCTGGCCACGGGCGTTCGGCCCGCGAGCGGCCTGGCGGAGCGGGCCGGGCTCACCCTCGGCCCCCAGGGCGCCATCCAGGTGGACGCGCGCACCCAGACCAGCGATCCGGCGGTGCAGGCCGCCGGGGACTGCGCCACCCAGCACCACCGCGTCAGCGGGCAGCCGGTGTTTCTGTCACAAGCCCTCGCGGCCAACCGGCAGGGTCGGGTGGCCGGGGCCCAGGCCGCCCTCTCCCTGCTCGGCCGCCCCCAGGAGGCGCCGCGTCACCCGGGCACCCTGGGGACCACGCTCAAGAAGGTCTTCGACCAGGAGGTGGGCCACACCGGATTGACCCTGGCCGAGGCGCGCCACGCCGGCTTCGAGGCCTTCGCCACCACCACCACCGGGACCAACCGGGCCGGTTACCATCCGGGCGCCGGGCCGGTGAAGGTGACGCTGGTGGCCGAGCGCTCCTCGGGCCGGCTGCTCGGCGGCCAGGTGGCCGGGGCCCCCGGCGCCGCCAAGCGCGTGGACGTGATCGCCGTGGCGCTGGCGGCCGGCTTCGATCTGGCGACCCTGGCCGACCAGGACCTCGGCTACGCGCCGCCCTTTTCGCCGGTGTGGGACCCGGTGCTCATCGCCGCGCGGGTGGCGGACAAGAAGCGTTCGGGCTGAAGCAATGTTCTGGGCTCGCGGGTTGTTTCGGATCACCAATCCGTTGGACGCACTCCGAGCCTGCGTTATCATTACGGCATGTCTATTTCGTCCCCCTCGGTGCCCGCTACCGGATCCCCGCTGTCATGACTCGACCCGATGATTTCGCTCACGAGGCGGCCCTCGGTCAGATGGCCCGGGAGGGAGCGCTCGGCAAGGTCCTGGACATCCTCACCGCCCGGGGGGCCCACCAGCGCATGGTGGCCCTGCTGCGACACTCCACCCGGGAGGAGATCGTCGGGCTCACCGTGGAGGACGCGGTGATGGCGCCCTTGACGCTGCCTGGACGGCAGCTCGCCCTCGACCTGGGGCGTCGGCTCCCTGTGCAGCGTCCCCTGCGGCTGTATCACAGCGAGGTCCCCCGCTGCGTGGACACCGCCGAGCAGATCGGCGCGGGCTTCGAGGAGGCGGGGGGCCGGGTCCTGGACTTCCAGAAGAAGACCCACCTGGCGGCCTCGTTCATCCGCGACCCTGCGGTGGTGGCCCGCGAGTTCGGCCTGCGAGGGCCGCGCGCCTTCGTGGACGCCTGGCTGGCCGGTGAGATCGATCCCGCGGCCCTCGATCCCCCAGACCGCGCGGGGCAGTCCCAGATCGACGCCTTGATGGAAGAGCTCACCCCGGATCTAGACCTCGGCGAGCCGGCCGTGGATCTGCACATCACGCACGATGTGAACGTGATGGCCCTTTTGCACCTGATGTTCGATGTGAAGGATCGGGCGCTGCCCTGGCCGGGGTATCTGGAAGGGGTGGTGGTGGAGGCCGGCGCCGGGCCGCCGTGGACCGGCTGGTATCACGATCGCATGGCCACGGTCGAGCCCGTGGACTGAATCGTCGCTCGCGAACAATTTGCCCGTTTTGGACGCCGATGGCTTTCGCTTTTTCGATTGAGGCGCGGAGAGTCCCTCGACCGCGGGATCGCAGCAGAGGAAAATGGTCACGACGCGTCTGCGCGCGATGAGGAGCCCGGCGTCGAGTCGCCGCTGGCCGAGAGGCCCCCTGGGGGAGAGGGGCACGCGAGGGATCGCGTTCGCCGGCCGGGTCGGCGTGTCGCTGGCCGTGGTGGTGCTGAGCGGCTGCTCGGCCACGGCGCCCGCGCCGCGCTGGCTGGATCAGCAAGCGCGCCGCATGCGACCGCCCCCGGGGCACGCCCTGCTGTACGTGCTCCGCCCGGCGTTTCTGGGCAAGACGAGCCGGTTCGACGTCTACGTCAACGGGGAATGGATCGGTGCCACGGGGGGGCGGCGTTATATCTTCACGCTGTTGGCGCCGGGGCACCACGTCATCGAGTCCCGGGCCGAAAACCGCGACTCCCTGCGCCTCAATGTCCGCGCCGGGCAGACCTACTACGTCCAGCAGCGGATCTACCTCGGCCGGCTGCGTCACCGCAACCGCCTGCGGGTGCTGTCTCCCGCTCGGGCGCGGCCGCGGCTCGCCCGCTGTCGCCTCTCGCAGGCCATGCCCGCGCACATGCTGCGACTGGCCGCGCTGCAGGGCCGGCTCCCTCCCGCCGCCGAGCCCGCGGAGGCCGGCGCGGCCGGGCCGGGGCGCCGCGGGGATCGCGCTCCGCCTCTCGCTGCCCCTCGGCGCGCTCCGCCCGCGAATCCGACGGCCCCGCCGCGCCCGCCGAGCCCGCCGCGCCCCCCCCCCCCCGCCCGCCCCCCCGCGCCCGCCGCGCCCCCCGCGCCCGCGCTGCC
>CAYFWA010000025.1:19873-22267 GCA_964346625.1 uncultured Myxococcales bacterium | reverse complement strand
CGCGATGCCGAAAAAGCGACTACCTTTCGACTGTTGCCCACAGCGCAACTGGCTCATGAAAGCAAAACACGCCGCAGTGGCAGGGCGATGGCGAGGCGGTGGCGAGGCGCTGGCGAGGCGGTGGCGAGGCGGTGGCGAGGCGGCGGCGAGGCGCTGGCGAGGCGGCGGCGAGGCGCTGGCGAGGCGCTGGCGAGGCGCTGGCGAGGCGGTGGCGAGGCGCTGGCGAGGCGGCGGCGAGGCGCTGGCGAGGCGGTGGCGAGGCGCTGGCGAGGCGGCGGCGAGGCGCTGGCGAGGCGGCGGCGAGGCGCTGGCGGGCGGCGGCCGGGGCCGGGGATGTCGAGACGAACGTGGCGACGGCGGGGCACCCGGGGGCTCAGCAGCCCTCGTCCGAGGGTGGGGCCAGGGCCGGGCCGCCCGTATCGCGGGGCGGCGCCGAGGGGGGCGGCGCCATGGGCGGCGCCATGGCGGCGGCCGGCGCGGACGGCCGGGTGGCGGGCCGGGGGGCGCCACCCTCGCCAGCCTGCGGCCGGGGGCGCGCGCGCTCGCCCGGGCGTCGGGCGTGGGGGTTGACCCAGGCCGCGTAGCCTCCCGCGAGGGAGTAGGCATCGATGCCCAGGCTGCGCAGGGGGTGGATGAGGTAGGGGGCGAGCTGCCCGCCCTGGTCGTAGATCACCACCTGGCGCTTGTCGGCCTGGAGCTCCGTTTCCCCGGCGAGCAGCGACAGGGCCTCGCGGTGCACCGCGCCGGGGATGTGATCGGCCTGGTAGGGCGCCTGGTGTCGCACGTCCACCACCAGCGGCGGCGTGGGCCCGGAGACCCAGCCGCGCAGGGTCTGCGCCGTCACGCGGAAGCGGTGCTGTCTCAGCCCGTCGATGTAGTTCTTCGTGGCCAGGCCCCGCCGGCCCTGGCGCTCGTGCTCGGGCTGCAGCCGGTCGCTGGAGCTGCCCGCGATGGCGAGGGTGGCGCCGAGCACCAGGGCCGCCGAGCCGAGCAGCAGGGGGATCTTGCGCTTGTCGTACATGGGTATTTCCTTCGTTGCCGTATCGCGTGTCGGGTGGTTCCCTCGGTTCTTGCCGGCCATGGTCCCACGCCTCCGCGATAAAAAAGCCAACCGCGGAACCGCCGCCGGGCGGGCGGCTCCGGCTACCCCTCCCTCGTGGGCTCACCTCCGCCGAAGCGGGCCTCGAGCTTCGCTCCGCCCCAGAAAGCGCCGAGGGCCATGAGCACCACGAGGAACGCCACCACGGCCGGGGGGAGGCCCAGCCACCCGTCCAGGGTGGCCCCGGGTCCCAGAACCCCGGCCTGGCTGAACGCGGCCAGGGAGGGGAGCGCGCCAAAGAGCCAGGCATACACGGCGATGCCTACCATGAGCCCGCCCATGAAGACCACGGCGTCGAGCTTGCCGTTGACCGCCGCCGCCACGCTGGTGCCGGGGCAGTATCCGCCCACCGCGAAGCCGAGCCCCACCGCCAGGCCCCCCACCAGCATGGGCCACAGCCGCGTGGGGTTCAGATAGACCTGGCTCAGATCCAGCCACCCCAACAGCGCGAGCCACAGCAACCCGAGCATGGCCACCACGATGGCGGTGAACATAACCCGCAGCACCGTGAAGTCGCGCAGGTAGAACTGGCCGGTGAGCTTGCGGGCGTTGGCCAGCCCCCCGCGCTCCAGGAAGAACCCGAAGCCAAAGCCCACCACCAGCGCGGCGATCACGAAGCCGGCCTCGCCGAAATAACCGGTCTTGTAGAGGGGAAACATCAACCGACTCCTCGTTTCAGCTATGGCGACTCAGTTCCACTGCCGCCTGACCAACGCCGCGCCGGCGAAGCCCGCCGCGAAGAACGCCATCATGAACACCCAGCCCCCGATGGCCAGGGTGGCGCCGCCGGTGAGGGCGAGCCCCGACGTGCAGCCCCCGGCCAGCCGGGCGCCGAACCCGGCGATCATCCCGCCCCCCAGGGCCAAGCCAAACCGCCACCGGACCGAGATCCGGGGGCCGCGGTAGACCTCCCGGCGCATGCGGCCGGCGCTCCAGCCCGCCACCATGGCGCCCAGCACCATGCCGAGCACCTGATAGACCAGGAAGTTGTCCAGCGGGGCCTTGGGGCGCGTGGTGTAGCGCTTCCAGTAGGCTTGCGTGTGGGCGTGCTCCGGAGCCACCTGCTCCAGCAGGGCGGCGTCGGCCCGGGTGAAGGCGCCCGAGGCCCCCAGCCCGCGCCCCACCAGCAGGAAGGCCAGCAGCAAAGACAAGCCCAGCCCCACCCCGGCCAGGTAGGGGTTCATGTAGGGCTTGGCCCCGTCGGCCGGTTCCTGCGCCTCGGTCGCCTCGGTCGCCTCGGTTTGCTCCTGCGCCTCGGTCGCCTCGGTTTGCTCCTGCGCCTCGGTCGCCTCGGT
>CAYFWA010000025.1:15462-19773 GCA_964346625.1 uncultured Myxococcales bacterium | reverse complement strand
CTGCTCCTGCGCCTCGGTCGCCTCGGTCTGCTCCTGCGCCTCGGTCGCCTCGGTCTGCTCCTGCGCCTCGGTCGCCTCGGTCGCCTCGGTCTGCTCCTTCGTGGTCATTCAGAGCGCTCCTTTCCCGGGGCGGACGTGCCGGCATCGTCGACTTCGCTCGCGGCATCGGCTCCTTCCGCATCCGCCTCGGCCGCGCGCTCGGCGCGCACCTCCTGCTCGAGATCGAGGCGCCACTCGTGCTCGAGCTCCTTGTACTCGCGCCACCACTTGTAGTGGTGCCGGTAGGCATACAGCTCCGGGACCTTGCCCGAGAACATGGAGAAGAAGGCCGGCCGCTCCTCGGGGAGCACAGCGCCCATGTACACGTGGACGAACAGCCCCGCGAACACCGCGCCCACCGCCACGAAGTGCAGCAGGACCGACCAGCGCAGCAGCGAGGGGGGGCCGAGGTGGAAGGCCATGATGTAGCCCGTCACGATGATCACCGCGCTGCCAAGGTACACGGCGATGCCGTAGAGCTTCTGCCCGCCGTTGTAGATGCCCTGGGGCGGCAGCGACACCCGGCGCCCCAGGATGAGCAGCAGGCGGTTTTTGAGCCACAAGAAGTCGTCTCGGTCCGGGATGAGGTAGCGCGTCACCGTGCGCAGCAGGTACTTGCGGAAACCGAATACGCCGTAGACGAGCAGCACCAGGGTCCAGATGACGCCGGCCGTGACGTGTACCCGCAGGATCATGGCGGGGCTGCCGAACATGGCCACCATGAACTCCCGCCACCAGTCCGGGGCGATCCGGTAGCCGGGGCCTGCCAGCAGGGCGCCGCCGGTGGCGAGCTCCAGGGCCCAGATGGCCGCGTTGAACCAGTGCAGCAGGATCACCGCGGTGTCGTGCTTCTTGATGTCACGCTTCTGGAGCCGCTCGCGCTGCTCCGCGCTCAGCGTGACGTGGGGCTCGATGATGGGGGGCTCTTTCGCAGCCATTGGGGTTCCTCGTAGGTACGCTTTGCTCGTCGGCGCGCTGGTATCTCGAAATCCTCGAGAAACGATGCTCTCCGGCTCCGGATTCTGGCGTCTCCGTTCTTTGCCTCGCCTCGCCTCGCCGTCGCTACTCCTCGACGGGGTGCTCCCCGCGCCGGAGCTGGGAGAAGAAGGCGACGGCCTGGCCCGTGAAGGTCGCCGCGATGGCCAGCAGGATCAGCGGGCGGGCCAGCTTCTGCAGGATCCAGGCTGGGGTGGACAGCTCCGGGGCGGGCGGCGCGTAGCGGTCGTGGATGGCCTTCCAGTGCCGTGGCGTGGCCAGGTACCGCACCGTCGGCCCAAGCTGGGCCTCGCTGCTCTCGAGCTGGCGGCTCCCCGGCAGATGCCGTGAGGCGTCGCTACCGGGATCCTCCAGATCCCCGAAGTGCCGGCAGGAGGTGATGCAGGTCTCCACGCAGGCCGGCGACTGCCCCTCGGCCAGCAGGGACTGGCAGAAGTCACACTTGTCCACCTTCTCCTGGGCGGCGTGGTGGTAGCGCGCTCCGTACGGGCACGCGTCGATGCACACCCCGCAGCCGATGCACAGGTCCTTGTCCACCACCACGATGCCGTCGTCGCGCTTGTAGGTCGCCTTGGAGGGGCAGGCCTCCACGCAGCTCGGGTGCTCGCAGTGCATGCAAAGGCCCACGTAGAAGGTGAACAGCAGGCCCTGGGAGTCCTCCAACGGGCCGATGGGCACCACCCAGTCGCGGCTCTCGCCCTCGGGCACGTCCCAGCGGGATTTGCAGGCCGCCACGCAGGCCTGGCAGCCCACGCATCGGTTCATGTCGATCACCATACCGTAGGTCGTCATCGGCTCGCCCTCCTGCGGGGACGCTGGCTGGCCAACGGCGGCGGGTAGCTTCGCGCGGGCTTGCGCGCCCGGCGGACGCGCACGAAGCTCACCCGCATGCCCGTGGCGCCGGTGTCGGGATCCGGCACGCAGCGCACCATGAGCTCGGTGTCGGACACGCCGCGACGATAGGCCCGGCGCAGCAGGTGCGACCGCGAGCCAAAACCGTGCACCAGATAGACGCAGTCGGCCCGGATGCCGGGGGTCACCTTGGCGGGCAGCGGTGGCGAGACGCGGTCCTTGCCGTCGATGAGCTCCACCGGGTCGCCGTCCGAGATCTTCAAACGCCGCGCCACGCGGTGGTTGATCCAGAGCCGGTTCACCGGATCGATCTCAACCAGCAGCGAGTTGTTCTGGGTGCGGCCGAAGCTGTGGGCGGGGCTGCGGCCGTACAGTAGCCGGAAGGACCCGTCGGGAACCTCGGTGGGCGGCTCGTAGCGCGGTAGGGGGTCCACCCCGTGTTTCTTCAGCTCCTCGGAGTACAGATCGATCTTGCCGCTGGACGTGTAGAAGCGCACCGGGCGCTTCTCGGGCAGGTAGACCGCGCTGGGGTTCCAGGGCTGGATGCCCCGGGTCTGCATCTCCGGCAGGGAGACCCCCAGGGGGCGCAGGGCGCGCTCGAGCACCAGCTCCACGTTGGGGCACGGGAAGCAGCCCCGCTCCCCCAGCTTCAAGCCCAGCTCCCGGGCGATGTCGAAGGGCTGCCGCGCCTCCCCGGGGGGCTTGGCCAGGGGCTGGCGCAGCGCCACGAAGGGGGTCTTGGCGCTGCTCACCTTGTGGGGCACGTCGTAGCGCTCCAGGTACGACGCCTCGGGCAGCACCACGTCCGACCAGAGGGTGGGCTCGGTGGGCAGGATGTCCACCGTCACCACCAGGTCGAGCGCCTGGAGGGCCTTGCGGGTCCGGTCGGGCTTGGGCCAGCTCTTGATCACGTTCTGCCCGTAGATCATCAGCCCCTTCACCGGCCGGGGCTTGCCCGTGAGCATGGCCTCGAGCAGCACCTGGGCCGGCAGGCCCTCCTCGGCCAGGGGGTACTCACCGTCGGGCATGGGGAAGTGGTCGGTGGGCTGGATCTGCGGCGGGCACTCGCAGCGCCCCAGCGGCACCCGGCTCGGCAGAAAAACGCCGCCCTTGCGCCCCCAGCTCCCGAGCAACGCGGTGAGGATGGCGATGGCGCGCTGGCGCTGATGATCCGTGCCATACCAAGTGACGTGGCGGCCCGGGTGAAGCACCACGGCGGGGCGCGCGCGGCCCATGCGCCGGGCCGCCTCGCGGATGGCGGCGGCTGGCAGCTCCGTGATCCGGGCCGCCCACTCCGGGGTGTAGCGGGTCACGTGGGCCTCGAGCTCCTCGAGCCCCTGGGCGTGCCGGGCCAGGTAGTCGGCGTCGTAGAGCTTTTCCTCGAGCACCACGTGGATCCAGGCCAGCACCAGCGCGGTGTCGGTGCCCGGCTTGATGGGCAGGTACTGGTGAGCCTTGGAGGCCGCCACCGAGAACCGCGGGTCCACCACCACCAGCTCGGCGCCGCGATCCAGCGCGTCGGCGAACTCGTGCACCTGGGAGGTGTGGACGTTCTCGCCGATGTGCGATCCCAGCAGCACGATGAGCTCGGTGTGCTCGAAGTCCAGCCGCTCCGGCGACCCCACGTCCATGCCGAAGGTGTGCTTGTACGCGGTGATCCGCGGGCCGCGGCACTGGCCATAGGACGCCACGCTGAACGTCGGCGTGCTGTAGTGTTTCAGCAGCGACTTCATGAAGAACGCCGACATGCCGTGGGGCGCCATGGCCATGGCCGACGGGCCGTGATCCTTGCGGATCCGGAGCATCTTGGTGGCCACCAGATCCAGGGCCTCGTCCCAGCTCGCCCGACGGAACCTGCCCTCGCCGCGCTTCCCCGTGCGGATCAGCGGGTGGGTGAGCCGATCGGGGTCGGTGTGCACCTTCAAGCCGGCGTTGCCTCGGGCGCACAGGTGCCCCCGGCTCAGCGGGTGATCGGGGTTGCCGCGCAGCCCCACGAGCTCCCCGTCCTTCACCTGCCCAAGGATACCGCACCGCCAGAAACACTGCTCGCAGATGGACGGGATCTCGCGAACCCGCTCCGTGCCACGCCGGGCGTGCCGGTAGACCCCGTCGGGAGGCGCGGTGGCCACCGGACCGGCGTGGGCCGGGCCGCCCCCCACGCCGTAGCTCCCCCCACCGGAGGCCAACACGCCCGCGGCGGCGGCCCCCTGCGCGCTGCGCTTGAAGAAATCACGCCGGCTCAACCCCCGCGTGTCGACCGGAGCTGGACCCACTTCCTGCCCCACGTCCACCTGCCCGACGTCCGCCTCTTGCCCCACGTCCACCTGCTCGACGAGCGCTTCCTGCCCCGCTTCCACCTGCCCCACGCCCGCTTCCTGCCCCGCTTCCACCTGCCCCACGCCCGCTTCCTGCCCCGCTTCCACC
>CAYFWA010000025.1:0-15362 GCA_964346625.1 uncultured Myxococcales bacterium | reverse complement strand
CCTGCCCCGCTTCCACCTGCCCCACGCCCGCTTCCTGCCCCGCTTCCACCTGCCCGACGTCCGTTTCTTGCCCCACGTCCACCTGCCCGACGTCCGCCTCTTGCCCCTCGTCCACCTGCTCGACGAGCGCTTCCTGCCCCGCTTCCACCTGCTCGACGAGCGCTTCCACAGGATCTGCTCGCGCCTCTTCGGTCGGTTGCTCGCTGGTGACTCCTGTGTTCCTGCGGTCGGTGCGCTCACTCATGGGGTCTCCATTGGGCGTCTTCGCCGGCGCCGGTATCGCTCGATTGCGGGAGGGCGGTGTCGTGTTCCCTCCCAGGGGCATCCCGGTTCTCGGACGCCACTCCTCCCGCGCCGGTTCGCCCCAGCCGGTCTTCCTGCTCCAAGCACTCCAGCAACGCCTCGCGCATCAGGCACATGGCTTCCAGGATCTTCGGCTGCACCAACCGGTACCGGGCGTACCCGCCCTCGCGCCGCACGGCCACGATGCGCTTGTCCCGCAGAAGCTTCAGGTGCTGTGAGATGTTCGCCGCGCTGAAGCCCGTGAGCTCCACGAGCTCACTGACCGTCCGCTCGCGACCGATCCAGTCCTCCCCCGCCGCGCCCTCATCGGCGCCCTCTCCCAGGATTCGAATCAGGAGGCTGCGCCGTGGGTTCGATGTCGCGTGGCAGTACTCGGCCAGCAACTCATCGATTTCGGATATTAGAAATTCCTTCATTGCGAAACATTGATAACGAATTTCCGCCCGGTGTCAACCCAATGATCCAGATGAATTACAAACACCTTTCCTGTGGGTTTACTGTTCTTTTCAGCGATAACTTACGCGCTGACTCAGGAGGCTGGTCAAAACAAGGTGTTCAGTTCAGGGCGCCGAGGCGCAATGCTGTCAAGAAGCGAGCTCACGAAGCCAGCCGGGATGGATCGGCGTCCCGAGTGCAGACCTTATTTTGACCCGCTCCCTTAGTCTTGCGCGAGCCCTTACATCACTGCGGATCGACTCTCCCCGTTGATTCTGATGATTCTGACTCGGGCCCCGTCCGCAGGATTGTCAGTCTGCTACGGCATCGCTCTCAGCGACCCGGGCGCGGTGCATCGAGGGGCCCGGCCGTTCCTCAGGCGCCAGAGGCTCGCGCGGAAGTCCCGATACACCACATCGCGGTAGGTGCCGTGACATCGGAGGCAGGGCCCCACGTCCAGCACACGCACCAGCTCTGGCGGCGAAAGCGGCCGCGCGCCCTCGCGCGTCGCCCGGGCATGGGGCGTGCCCTGCAGCCGCGTCCACCCGTCCCAGGGCACCCCGTCGGGCCACGGTGGCAGGACGCGCAGGAGGCGCGCTCCGGCGGCTGAGGTCACTTCCCGGGCCCTCGGCACGAACCGCCAGGCGCCCGGTCGACCCACGAGGCGCCCCCGCCCGAGCCCGAGCGCCAGGGGTTCCCGATGGCAGCCGGCGCAGGTGCGCGCCTGGCGCTGCGTGGTGTGAGGCGCGGCCGGCGCGAACCAGCGCGAGCACCGCGCCCCCCCACCTCGTCCCTGGGCAACGGCGCGCGCCGCACCGCCACGCGCCGGCGGTCGAGCCCGCCTGATGCCGACGCGACCGCGTGTCCCGTCGTCGATGCACAGGGGCATCCCCGGCACGAAGGGACGAATCCACCCATCGGGGCCCACGCCCAGCGTGGGACGATCGATGCGGACGTCCCCGGGTCGCTCCACCCAACGTCCGGGGGTGAAGGCCTGCGAGACGTTGTCCCACTGTCGCCCCCCGCCCTCCCGTCGGGTGTGGCATCCGTTGCACTGGTGTGCCCAGGCCGTGTGGCAGGCCTGGCAGCTCAGCCGGGCGTGGCCCGGCAACGTGTGGGCCGCGTCGGCAGGTGTCGCCTTGACTCGAAGCCAACGCCCGTCGCTGCGCCGCCGCTGCCACCGCGTCCACCGACCCGACTTTTCGTCACCGCCGCGGGACCCGCCGTCGGCCGGCGCTCCGAATCGCGGCGCCGGGGCACGGCCCCGCCCGGCCCTGCGCCCGGGCGTGAAACCCCCGACCCGCAGCGCCTGTAACGGCGTCCCGCGACGGGTCCGGATCAGGGGCACCCGCTTCGACCACGCCACCCCGCCGTGCAGGAGCTTGTCGATGCGACGCTGGGCCTCCTCCGTTTTCATCAACGGACGCGGGGGCTCCCCGCTTCCGGCCCCGCTTCCGGCCCCGCTTCCGGCCCCGCTTCCGGCCCCGCTGTCCCCGCTGTCCCTGCTGCCCGCTCGGGCGTGACAGTCGGTGCAGGCGATGTCCACCTGCTGCTCCTCGTGGGCCCACCAGACTCCGTCCCCCATGAGCCCCACGTTGGTGTGACAGTCCACGCAGCCCAGACCGGCCCGGGCGTGCACATCGGCCCGGGCCCGGTACACGGTGCGCCCGTCTTCGAGTCGCCGCGCATCCGGACCGCCCTCCCGAAGCGGCGCCAACGCCTCGACCAGCGCTGCTGCGCGCGCCGCGCCGTTCTGCTCGTTGCTCGCAGCCGCCTCGTCGTCGCGGGTGTCCGCCTCGTCGTCGCGGGTGTCCGCCTCGCCGTCGCGGGTGTCCGCCTCGCCGTCTTTTGCATCGCCCCATCCAACCCGCCCCTCGTGCCAGCCGTAGTAGCTCAGCGAGATCCGACCCGAGCGAGCGTGGCAGCCGGTGCACCGGCCGGAGGACACGCCCAGCCGCAGGCGCGGGTGCGCTCCGCTGCCCGTGCCGGGCTGCAGATGACAGGCGCCACAGCCCCCGCCGCGGGCGCGGGCGCCGGGATCGCTCCCCCGGTGACGGGTGCCCAGATGGCAGCTCCCGCACAGCTTGCGCGCGTGCGCCTCGGCCGGGGACGCCGGTGCCCCCAGCGGCGACAGGTCCCCGAAGCCCCGATGTCCATCCGGTGAGCCGGTCTCGCCGAACACGTGGCGGTTCACCGCCAGGATCCCCCGGGCGGTGCCCATGAGGCTCCCCTGCACGCGACGCGCGGCGTCGGGGTGACACCCGGATCGACCGCAGGTGCGCCCCAGGGTCTCGAAGTCTCCCGGAAACCGCTCCAGACCCGCGTGGGCGCGATCGGCGTCCAGCGCCAGCGGATTGCCCAGATGACAGCCGGAGCAGCCCACGGCCTCCACCCGGTGGCTGCTGTCGCGCAGGGCCGACACCTCGGCCGCGTGGCAGGCCACACAGCGCTCCAGCCGACCCTGCCAGCGGTGGCCCACCGCATTGCGGTCCAGCCCGCGGCCCCGGGAGCGCTCCAGGCCCACCGCGATCACCAGGAGCACCGGCGAGAGCGCCACCGCCACGTGAAGCAGCCCCCGGCGCCACCGCGGCGCGTGAGCCTGCCCTCGCTGGCCGCTTCCGCGTGCGGCGTTTCCTGGGTCCCGGTGGCGCGGCGGGCGCGGCGGGCGCGGCTGGTTCGGCTGGTTCGGCTGGTTCGGCTGGTTCGGCTGGTTCGGCTGGCTCGGCTGGCTCATCGGCTTCACCCTCCACCGCGGAGCCAGAGCGCGGTCACGGACACGGCGGCGTAGCCCACCCCCGCGAGCAGCAGGGCCCACCGCGTCACCTGCTCGGCTCGAAGCCCGATGGGGAGCCTCCCCTCGTCCGCGGGCCTCTCCGGCCGCGCCCACCCCAGCGCCCCCAGCGCGAACAGCCCACCCAGCGGCAGCAGCCACGCGGCCAGCCACACCGGCAGCCAGCGCAGCAGCTCCTGCAGGCCGACGAAGTACCAGGGGCCCCACAGCGGCTCGCCACCCGCCGGCACCGCCGCTCCCGGGCCGGGGTGGTGCGCGAGGGCCGCCGCGACAACCAGCGCCCCGACCCCTGCGGTGACCAGCCAGCCGGCCCAGCTCCGCCGCCCGTGCTCGATGGACAGCAGCCAGGGCACCAGGGTGAAGGTCACCAGGTGGTGCAGGTACACCGCGTGCAAGCCCTCGCCCGGCCAGCCCCACAGCCAGTCCGAGAGCGCGCTGCCCACCCCTGGCACGGCCCGGGTCACGCCCACCGCGATGGCGTGGGCCGCTCGGGCCTCCGCGTCCCCGCGCAGCAGGAACCCGCCGAACATGGCGCCGAAGGACAGCGCCAGCACCGCCACCAGGGGCCACCACTTGCGGGGCCGCAGGTGCCGGTGGTTGCCCGCCAGCACGTGGTCCGCCGTGTGCAAAAGCAACACCACCAGAAAAAGCTGCGCCGCGAGCCGATGAGTGGCCCGCAGCAGCCAGCCGAAGGGCACCGCCTCCTGAATGGCCTCCACTGCCGCCAGGGGCGTGGCCGGATCGTAGACCACCCCGAGGGGAATCCCCGTGAGCACGATGACCGCCAACGCCGCCCACAGAAGCTGCCCCGGGGTCACGCCCACCCACCGCCGCAAACCGCGATCCAGCGGCGCCGTGAGCGGCGCGCTGGAGCCCGACGCGCTGGAGGCCGACGCGCTGGAGCCCGGCGCGCTGGAGGCCGACGCGCTGGAGCCCGGCGCCCTGGAGGCCGACGCGCCGGAGGCCGGCGCGCTGGAGCCCGGCGCCCTGGAGGCCGACGCGCTGGAAGTCGACGCCCGGGCCGCCGGGGTCGCGGTGGCCGCTTCCTGCGCCGTGGGGGACCCGCCGGCCGCCGCGTCCCCGTTGCGGAGCTCATCCGCGGCCATGGACCCAGATCCTCCCCTCGCCGTCCACCGTGACCCTCCGCTCGCGCAGCGGCGACGTGGCGGGCCCCCGGGTGGGACGGCCCCGCAGGTCGAACCGGCTGCCGTGGCAGGGACACGCCAGATCCCCCCCGGCCGGATCAGGGGCCACCGGGCAGCCGAGATGGCTGCAGCGCCGATCCAGCGCCCGCACGCCAACCCTGGCGCCGGACGGCCGCATCCCCGCGGGAGGCCCCCCCGACCCCCGACCCGAGCGGGGGGACCGCTTCGTGCCACCGCGCGGACGCCTCCTGCTCGTCTTCGTCGGGATCAACACCACCGGACCGGCCACCACGGGGCGCCCGCCTCGAACGAGCTCGGCGAGGGTCAGGCCCGTGTCCCGCACGCGCCCGCGCCCCGATCCGCGCGGCCCGTGGCCGCCCGCCGCCAGGCTGGCCCACAGCCACCCTCCGGCCAGCACCCCAGCGCCGAGCCGGGCGAGCCAACGCAGCGCGCCCCGCCGCTCCGCCTCCTCGTCGCCATCCCCCACTCCTCCCACTCCTGCCACTCCTGCCACTCCTGCCGCGCCGGTGTCGCCCTTGGACCGCCGAGCCGCCTCTGCGCTTCGCGAGTCTTCGAGCGCAAAGCCTCCGCTGCCCCCGGAGGCCGGCGAGGTTCGAGCAGATGTCTTCGAGGAAGGCACTCCCATGAAATAGTGCGAACCGCCGCGGGTGACAAGGCCGAGCCATTTGGAGCCATTTGCGCTGTGGCCTCCGCCCTCGGCGCGCCGATCCCGATCGGCGCTGCCGCAGGCGCCTGCGCCGGTCTTGCCCGGCGCGGTCTGCCCGGCGGCGCCCCGGACAAAGCCCTCCTCGTCCGGGATAGCCGGAGCGTCCGCGGGCTGACGGTCGGACGCTGCGCGGCGATCGGCGATGGCTCCGCGGTCGGACGAGGCATGGGCGCCGCTGGCGGGGCGCGGCGGAGGCCACAGCGCAAATGGCTCCGTTGACACCCCGGTCTCCCCCCACCTACAGTCCTTACGATGACCTCGCGTCCCCACCGCCGGCCCCGCACCGGCACGCGCCGACGCCTCCCGACGCCGCTCGTTTACCCGGCGCCCATGGGGCTGGCGGCGGCGCTGGCGGCGCTGGCAGCGCTGGCGGCGCTGGCGGCGCTGGCGATCCCGCCCGCTCCCGACGCTCGAGCCCAGGGGCTGCTCGACGACCTGGGAATCCAGGACCCGTGGAGCGAGCTGGAGCGGCAAAACGGCCCGGACCGGGCGGCCGCCCTGCGCACCCTCGTGCGCACCCACGGCGCGGGGCTGTGCGATCCGCTGTATCGGCTCTATCGCAGCGAGCAAAAAGACAGCCCGCTGCGCCCCGCCCTGCTCGAGGCCTTCGGACAGCTCCACTGCCGCCGGCTGTTGCCCTACCTGCTGCGCAAGGCCCGCGGCACCAAGGCGCCGGCCGAGAGCCGGGCGGCCATCGCCGCCCTCGGCCGCCTGCGGGATCCCCGGGCCCTGCCGCTGCTCGAGACCCTCGCGCGCACCGGCCAGGCGCCGCAGGCGGCGGCGCGGGCGCTGGCCCGCTACGGCGCCGCGGGAGAGCCGGTGCTGCGTCGGCTGCTCGCGACCCCGGGGCCGGGCGCCGGCCAGGCGGCCCTGGCGCTGGCCCGCCGGCGCGCGCCGGGCGCCGAGACCGCCGTGCGACGAGCCATGCGCCAGGGGAACCTGGAGCGCCCCGTGGCCCTGCGCGCTCTGGGGCGGCTGGGCTCGAGGCGCGCCCGGCGGCTGCTCGAGGGGCTGCTTCATCACGAGCAGGAGGCCGTGCGCAGCGCGGCCCTCGACGGCCTGCGACACTGCGCGGTGCCCTCCAGCGCCTCGGCGCTGCTGGCGGCGGCGGCGGACCCTGCCCTCCGTCCGCGCGCGCTCGAGCTCCTGACCGCGCTGGGGGCTCCGCTGCCGCGAAGCCCCCTTTTGAGCGTGCTTCGCGACCGCGAGGGGCGCGACTTCCACCGCGCGGTGCGCGCGCTCGGCCGCTGCGGCGGGCCCGACGCCGTGAAGCCACTGACCCGGCTGCTCCAGCGCGGCAAGCCGGAGGAGCAGCGCGCGGCGCTGTTCGCCCTGCAGTATTCCGAGCAGGCCGCGGCCGCCCGGGCGTTGCGACGGCTCTCCCGGCGGCAGAGCCCCCTGGCCGCGGCCGCCACCCTGGCGCTGGGCTCGTTGCTGCGCCCCGGCTCGCGGTCCGCGCCCCTCCCGAAGGCCCTCAGCCAGGAGCGCGACCGGGCCCGGCGTCACCTGGGAGCCCTGGCGCGAGGCCGCTCCGTCCGCTTGCGCACCGCCGCGCTGCGCGCCCTGGGCCGGCTCCGGGATCCGCGCGGACTCCCCGTTTTGCTTCGCGGCCTCGGGGCCGACGCGGCGGCGGTCCGCCGCGCCGCCGCAGCAGCGCTGGCGGGGTTGCGCGACGACGACGCCGTGCGGCCCTTGATGCGGACCCTGGCCAGTGATCCGGATCCCCTGGTGCGCGCCGCTGCGGCCCGCTCCCTGGGCGCGCAGGGCTCCCACTACGCCCTGGAGGGGCTCTGGCGGGCGCTGAAATCCAAGGACTTCCCCGTGGCCATCAACGCCGCCTTCGCCCTTGGACGGCTGGACCTGCCGGAGATTGGCCGCCGGCTCTCGCTCTCCCTCGACGCGGGAGACCCGCGGCTGCGGGCCAACTTGGTGGTGGCCCTGGCGCGGCTGGGGTACCGGGGCGCCCAGGCCCGGCTGCGGCGGCTGGCGCAGCGGGACGCGAGCCCCCGGGTGCGCCGGGTGGCGGCGGAGGCCCTCGCGCGACTGTACGGCCGCCGGGCCCGGCCGTGGCTCCAGCGGCTGCGGGATCGCGAGGCGAGCGCGCCCGTGCTCCGCAGCCTCTCCCGGGCCCTGCGGCACCTCGCCGGGCGCCGGGCGCCGGATCCCCCTGGCCGAAAGGCGCGCTGGATCGACTTCCGGGTGCAGGATCGCCGCGGCGAGCCCCAGCGCCATCGCGCCTATGTGCTGTACCTGGCAGACGGCAGCGCGCTGGGCGGCGCCACCGACGGCGACGGCTACGGCTTCGCCGAGCGGATCCCTTCCGGTGACGTGCGGGTGGAGCTGCTCGGGATCCACCTTCCCCCCCATCGCCGGGCACCGCCCCGCCGGCGGACGCGGCCCGGCTCCCCACCGCGAGAGAACTGAGCCATGCTTTTGGACAAGCTGAGAAACGGGCTCATCGTCGGGGTCATCGTCGGGGTGCTGGGGGCCACGGTGAGCTACTGCCGGCCCGATCTCTTCGAGGGCATGGAGCTGGAGTCCTACGACATGCGGGTGCGCGCCACCGCCGATCCGGATCGGGTGGATCCGCGCATCGTGATGATCAACATCGACGACGGGGACACGGAGTGGCTCAAGCGCGGGGGCGCGGGGGACGTCATCGAGTGGCCCTGGCCGCGGACCCTGTACGGGTGGATCACGGAGTTCCTGCTGAAAGCCGGGGCGCGGGCCGTGGTGTTCGACCTGGTGTTCACCGAGACCCGCAACGATCCCGATTCGGACGAGTTTTTTGGCAAGAAGCTCGCCGCCGAGCCCCGCACCGCGGTGGGCATGAGCCTGACGAACAAGCGCTTTCGTCACCGCGAGCCCGGCCGGTGGATGGCCCGCATCCGGCACTACCCCGACTGCCGCAAGGCCCGCCAGCGCGCCTACCGGCTGCTGTGGTACCAGCTCCGCGTGGTGCTCGCACCCGCGGAGGATCCCGGGCAGCGTGGGGACAAGAAAAGCGCCGTGGCGGACAAGAAAAGCGCAGTGGCGGACAAGAAAAGCGCAGTGGCGGACAAGAAAAACGCAGTGGCGGACAAGAAAAACGCAGTGGCGGACAAGAAAAACGCAGTGACGACAGACGAAGGACAGTCCGAGGGATCGAAGAGTCAGCAGAAAGGGACCCCACCCGGCCAGGCCTGCGACATGTGGGTGGGCGGCTACCTGGACCGCGCGCGGCTCGAGGAGCACTTCGCCTTCTTGCGCGAGCGCGGCGTGTTCACCGACGCGGAGCAAAAGCCCACGGCCATCGAGGAACTGGGGGAGGACGCCTTCGAGCACGAGGTGGACGTGACGCACCTCACCGCCCGACGGGCGGCCTTGAACCTGAAAAACGCCGAGGACCTGCCAGCCCCCCTGTACCGCTACCTTCACCCGCCCCTGGTGCCCATCATCCTCGGGGCGCGCTACCTCGGCATCGTGAAGCAGTCTCCCGGCCCCGACGGAGTGTTCCGGCACTATGCCCCGGTGATGCGCTACGGAGATCGGCTCTACCCCTCCCTCGCCCTGGCCGCAGCCATGGCCGCGTTCCCCGAGCGTAAGCTTCGGATGAAACGCGGGCGGCTCCACTTCGGCCAGACCCGGCTGCCCCGCCCCGCGGACGGCCGCATCCCCATCCGCTACCACGGCAGGAGCGAGACCTACAGCAACCTCGGGAGCCGGCACATCCTCAACGTCATCGCGCAGCGCGAGGAGCGCAAGGTGTACCTGCAGCGGCGCACCGAGCTCATCGAGCAGCTCGGCAGCGCCGTGGCCGACGACGAGCGGCTCCCCAAGCGGATCCGAAAGCGCCTGGTGACGCTGTATCGGACCTTCCAGCAGCGCAAGTGCGCGGTGAAGCTGAAGGGACGGCTGGCCATCCTCCGGGAGATCCCCGACCCCCCCACCTGGCACACGCTCCGGGTCCAGTGGGCGGCCGAGGCCCTGGCGCGGGCCGCGGTGGACGATCCCGCCTGCCCGAAGGCCGCCCGGAAGGCCGCCCGGAAGGCCGCCCGGAAGGCCCTGGCCGAGATCAAGACGCTGCGCAAGCGGTTCAACAGCAACCCCAAGCGCATCCGACGCCTGATCGCCCGGGCGCAGCAGGTCGAATACCCGAAGCCCTGCGCCCAGCCGGCGCGAGACGCCCTCGGCCAGCTCCTCGGCGTCATGAAGCTCGAGAAGGCCGCCCCCAAGAAGGCCCAGGCGGCCTACGAGCGGTGGCGGCAGGCCTACGCGGCGCCCACCTGCGTGCCCACCATCGAGGACTCCTTTCGCCGGGAGCTGCTCAAGACCGATCAGCGACACCCCAAGCGGTTCGAAAAATACCCCCGCATCGAGATGGGGGATCCCCGCGGGCGCATCTACATCGTCCACGTGTCGGGGGCGGGGTTCCGCGACATCAAGCCCTCCCCCATGGACGATCTCCACCTCGGCGGGGAGATCACCGCCAACTTCCTGGACAACCTGCTGCACGGCGACTTCGTCCGCCGCAGCCCCCGCTGGGCCTCCGCCCTCACCGCCTTGCTGCTGTGTTTGCTGCTGGGGGTGGGGACCTTTTTGGTCGTCGCCCTCACGCGCTCCGCGCTCTGGGTGACCACCTTCAGCCTGCTCGTCTCCGTGGTGGTGGTGGGCGCCTACTTTTTGCTGGCCTACTACCTGTTCAAGGGCCCCATGGTCTGGCTGGACATCGTCACGCCCACCTTCTTCGCGGCGGTGACCTGGGTGGGGTCGCTCGGCGTGAACTTCTACACCGAGGGCCAGAGCCGCCGCTTCGTGCAGGAGGCCCTGGGGCGCTACACCGCGCCGGCGTTGGTGCACGAGCTGATGGAAAACCCCCACCTGCTGTCGCTGGATTACGGCGAGACGCGGGAGCTCACGGTGTTCTTTTCCGATCTCCAGGGCTTCACGAGCATCTCCGAGCGGCTCTCCGCCGAGCAGCTCGTGCACCTGCTCAACGACTATCTCACCGAGATGACCGACATCATCCTCGAAGAGAACGGCATCGTGGATAAATACATCGGTGACGCCATCATGGCTTTCTGGGGCGCCCCCAACGATGACCCGGATCACGCCCTGAATGCCTGCCGGGCCACCGTTCGCATGCAAAAGCGCATCACCGAGCTCCTGCCCAAGTGGCGCGAAGAGTACGGCGAGGAGATCCTCGTGCGCTGTGGGCTCAACTCGGGTCTCGCCATCGCCGGCAACATGGGCTCCAAGCACAAGTTCAACTACACCCTCATGGGGGACACGGTGAACCTGGCGTCACGCTTCGAGGGCGCCAACAAGACCTACAAGACCCTCGTGATGATCGGCGAGAACACCCGCGCCGCGCTGGGGGACCGGATCGTGGCCCGGGAGCTCGACTTCATGGCCGTCAAGGGGAAGGACAAGCCGGTTCGCGTGTATGAGCTGTTTGGCTTCACCGACGAGGTGGAGGACGAAAAAATAGAGCTGGTGAGACGATTCGAAGCGACCATCGACATCTACCGGCAGACGCGTTTCCAGGAGGCACTCGAGCTTTTCCAGAATATCATCGGAGAGTTCGGAGAAGATGGCCCCAGTCGGCTCTACATCGGGCGTTGCCGCGAGTACCTGCGCAACCCGCCCCCGCTGGACTGGGACGGCGTGTACCGGATGACCACCAAGTAGCCTGTGGGTCGCAGCCCGATTATACTTTTCTGAGTTTTTTGATATCTTATTTCCGTAACGGGGCCTCTACAGCCCCGAGGCAGAGCCGCAAAGGAGGAGACCGTGAGACGAACCTTGCTTGCTGGCCTGACCGCCGGCGCCTTGATGGCCCTGTCGGTGGGGGTGGTTCAGTCCGCTCCCCCCGCGGGCGCGACGCTCTCCGTGCGCGCCCTGCAGGCTCGGTTGATGGCGCGGCCGCAGTTCATCGGCAGCTCGGTGGCGAAGCTGCACCGCGGCGCCCGCTTGAAAATGGTCCGGGCGAAGGGCTCCTGGTATCGGGTCACCTATCGGGGCCGCGACGGCTGGATCCACAAGAACCGCGTCACCAAGAAGGTGATCAAGCTGCGCTCCGGGGACACGGGCACGGGCACCACCAGCGGTGAGGCCGAGCTCGCCGGGCGGGGCTTTTCCCCCAAGACCGAGAAGCGGTTCAAGGAGAAGAACCCCAAGCTGGACTTCTCCCACGTGGATCAGATCCAGGAATACGACGTGAGCCCCTCCACCACCGCGAGCTTCTACCAGCAGGGAGGCCTCGCCACCGCCCATCGGAAAGGAGGGGACCAATGAGGCGCCTTGCTCAAAGACCGGTGACGACGCTGTTGGTGGCGCTGCTCATCGTGGGCGGCGGGGTCTACGGGTGCCGCACCGCCATGGGGCTGCTGTCCGGCAGCCTGACCCAGGAGGACGTGGAGCGGGACATGGCGGGGATGCGCAACCTCTCCCATGCCATGTCCAAGGCCAACGAGGCCATCACCCCCGAGGATGAATACTACCTCGGCCGCGCCGTGGCCGCCAACGTGCTCGCCCACTACCGCTACCAGTACCTCGAATACGGCCATTTCAACCGCGGCCAGATCTCGCCTGGGCTCACGCGCTACCTGTATCACATCACCAAGATCCTGGTGATGGCCGCCGAGGGCCGACCGGCCAAGGGGGACCGGCCCACCCCGCTGGCGGGCTACCACGTGGTGGTTGTAAGCTCCCCCGAGGTGAACGCTCTGTCCGCGCCGGGGGGGTACATGTTCATCACCACCGGCCTGCTGCGGCTCGCCCGCAACGAGGACGAGGTGGCCGCGATCATCGCCCACGAGATGAGCCACATCATCCGGGGCCACGGCATCGAGGCCATCCGCCAGGCCCGCTGGAACCGGGTCAAGAACATCTTCTTCTCCGAGGCGGCCTCCGGCGTGTTCGGCGATCAGGCGGCGGCCACGGAGTTTTTGTCCGAGGCCGTGGCCGACATCCTGCAGCAGATGCTCATGGAGGGCTACGCCCAGAAGACCGAGTACGAGGCGGACGCCTTCGCCATGCGGTTGCTGTCCATCTCCGGTTACAACCCGTGGGCGCTCTACAACGTGATCCGCGCCATGAAACAGCACGGCCACGGCCACCGCCGGGGCTTTTACAAGACCCACCCCTCGCCGGTGGACCGGATGAAGGCGCTGTACGAGGTCACCCCCAAGACCAAGTACCCCACGCCTCCGCCCGCCCGCCTGGCCCGCTTCCGCGTGGCCATGGGCCACCTGCCTCCGCCCAGTTGACGCCGGTCCCTCAGCTCAATCCCACAGAGCACTCAGAGCTCAATCCGGATCAATCCGGATCAATCCGGATCAATCCGGATCCGGGGGAGGCGTCGGGGGGTCCCGGGGCAGCCGGGGCAGCATGTCGGGAGGCGCGCTCATCCCGTCCATCCCGTCGCCTGGTGGCGGCGAGGTCATGCCTTCGTCCGGTGGGGGCCGCGGCAGCCCGAGCATGGGACGCATGGGGCGGGGCCGAGGGCGCCAGCCCCGGCGCATGGGTCGGGGCCCGGGGCGCCAGCTTCGCCGCCGGATTCGCGGAGCGTGTCGGCGACGCGCGCCGACGGGCGATTCCACCTCGAGGGTGAGGGGCACCTTCACGGCGGGCACGTCCGGCGCATCGATCCGGAGCTTTCCCCGCACCCGCCCCGCCCCACGGAATCGCACCTTGAGCGCGTAGCGCCCTTGCACCCCGGTCTCCCGTGCCTGGACCCGGGCGGGCTTGCGGCGGCCGCGCCGGTCATACTCGAGCACGACGCGGGCGCCGCCACAACGGCGCCCCTCCCCGTCTCGCCACAGATCCAGCACCAGGGTCCGAGACCGTCGGGCCACCAGCTTCTTCTCTGCGCTCAGACGCACCCCGAGACCACCCTGGACCGTCTTGAGCAGCTCCATCCCGGCGGCGAAGCGTGGGGGGCTCGCCACGTCGGCGTCGCGAGTGGAAGGGGGCGGGGGGCGGGCGTCCACGCCGCGACCCGCTCCGCTGCCCGCGGCGCCCGCCTGGCCCCCTGCCGGACCGCCCTGGCGCTGGTCCCGGATCACGAAGAAGATGCCCACCCCCAGGGCCAGCAAGGCCAGCGCAGTGGCGGCGATGGTGATCCACCGACCCCGATCCCGCGCTCGCCGCATCGCGAGCACCACGGAGCTGCTCGGCGAGGCGTGCTCGCCGGTGACCATGGAGGGGCTCGAATCCAGCCCAGTCCCCCCGGCGCCGGTGCCATGCGCCGGGAGCGGTGCGGACGGTGCGGACGGTGCGGACGGTGCGGACGGTGCGGACGGTGCGGACCGCACCGCCGGAGTGGAGGCGGGCGGAGGCGGCGCCGGGGTCTGCGGGCGCAGCGCCACCGCCTGCCCAGACTCCGGGTCGTACCTCGGCCGCGGCACCGGCTCCGGCGCCGCCGCGGCGACGTGGCGCCGGCCGCTGCCGGGCAGATCGTCGGTGTCTCCGCTGCCCTCCGGTACGGACCACCCCTCCCGGTCCGGGGGCTGCGTCTCTCCCGGAGCCGGGCTCGCCGTCGGGCTCGCCACCGCCGATGCAGCGGGCTCCGAGAAGGCGGGCTCCGCGCCGACGGGCCCGAAGGAAGGCGCAGCGTCACCGCCCACCCGCCCCGGATCGGGGGCCGCCGGCTGCCCCGCCACCGTCGGGCGGGACTCCCGCCGGGGCTCCGGCTTGTTGACCTCGCGCCGCTCGGCCGGAGACAGCACCCGCTGCGCCGCCTGCACCAGCGGATCGTGCTGTGGTGCTCCCGACGACAGCACCCGCGAATCCGAGCCCCCCCCGCCGCTGGCGAAGCCGGCGACGGTCTTTTTCTCACTCTCGGCCCCCGGCTGCGCGGGGAAGGCGGCCGGGAGCGACCAGGGCGAGGAGGGGTCCACGGGGCTGCCCGCCACGGGGAGCCCGGCCTCACCCAGCGACGACAGCAGCGCCGCGCGCATCTGCTCGGCGCTCTGGAAGCGGTCCTCGCGCTTTTTCTCGAGGGCCCGCAGGATCACCGCCTCGAGGGTGGAGGGGATGGATGGGTTCTTTTCGCGGGGCGGCGGCGGCGGGTCCTTGACGTGGCGCACCAGGATGTCGAGCCCCGATCCCCCTTCGAAGGGCAGGTGACCCGTGACGAGGCGGTACAGAATGACCCCCAGCGAGTACAGATCCGCCCGCGCGTCCAGCTCCGCCCCCGAGGCCTGCTCCGGGCTCAGGTAGTACGGCGTCCCGAAGATGGCCCCGCTCTTGGTGATGCGGCTCTCGTCCGACGTACCCGCCTCCAGGATCTTGGCGATCCCGAAGTCCAGGACCTTCACCACCTCCTGGGCCCGCTGCCGCTTCAGCACGATGATGTTGGCCGGCTTGAGATCCCGGTGGATCACGTCGTTTTGGTGGGCTTCGGCCAGGGCCCCGGCGATCTGCTGGCTGAGGTGCACCGCCCGCGAGATGTCCACCGGCGCCTCCCTTTTGCACAGCGTGTCCAGGTCGGTGCCCTCGAGGAACTCCATCACGATGTACGGAAGCCCCTCGTCGGTTTCGGCCACCAGGTGCACCGTAATGATGTTGGGATGCGACAGCCGCGCCGCGGCCTTGGCCTCGCGATAAAACCGCTTCACCACCGTCCGGTCGCGCACCAGATCGTGGCGCAGGATCTTCACCGCCACCGAGCGGTCCATGTTGATCTGGTGCGCGCAGTACACCGTCCCCATGGCCCCCTCGCCACAGCGCGTCCGGATGTCGAACTGCTGCATCAGGCGCCGGCCCACGTAGTCGTCGCTCTCATCGGGCAAGACCGTGCCGTCGTGCGGACAGAACTTCACCGCGTCGTCGTACCGGCTCTGACACTGGGGGCAGATCTTCATACGCTTGGGCTCAACTCACCCGGCCCGCGCAGCCTGCTTTCGCGCTGCGCGTGCCGCAAATCCGGCGAATCCGGCGAATCCGGCGAATCCGGCGAATCCGGCGAATCCGGCGA
>CAYFWA010000024.1:0-22551 GCA_964346625.1 uncultured Myxococcales bacterium | reverse complement strand
CCGCCGGGTCGGCGCGGAACCGGTAGCCCGTCGCGTGGCGCGGCAGGCGGGCGCGCACCCGGACGCCGACGCGGCGGGGGAGGCCGGTGTGCAGCGTGGTGATGAGCGCCGCCTCGCCGCGGCGAAGCTGCGCGGCGACCTGGCTCGCGGGCCTCCGGGAGGACCACAGGTTGCCCACGGGCACCGAGGGCAGGGCCGGGCGCGTGGCAAAGGGCCGCGTGTCCAGCCGGCCATCGGGGTGAGCGGTGAGCAGGCGGTAGCCCCAGTAGCCGCCGGTCTTGGGGGCGCTGGAGGCGGTGGTCACCTTCACGAAGGTGAGCCCGCGGCGCGCCCGAATGCCGCCTGGCAGCGTCGCCCCCGCGGCGTAGCGGCGCCGGGCGTCGCGGTGGACGTGGCCCGACAGGTAGACGCCCCCGTGGCGGGCCAGCAGCCGCAGCAGGGCGTGGCCGGAGTGGCGGGTGGCGCGCTCGCGGCCGCGCCGATCCCGGGGGTTGGAGTCCCAGGCCCCGTCGTAGTTCCACTCCTCGAAGTGGTTCGGGCCCACCGGGTCGGTGGGGAAGGCCTGGTTGGGGTGGTACCGATCACCGCTGGCATTGCCCCGGGGGTCGTGGTGGCCGAAGACCACCAGGGGGCGGCGGGCCGCGGCGGCCTGGGCGACCTCGGCCCGCAGCCAGCGGAGCTGGGCCTCGGACAGGTAGCCGCCGTAGTTGTCCACCATGGGGGCGCCCAGGTGCAGGCCCTTGATGTCCACCCAGATGGAAAAAGCGTGGCGGCGCTCGGGGCTGCCGTCGTAGGTGTTGAGCCCGATGAACCGAAAGGGGCCGAGGTCGAAGGCGTAGCGCAGCGGCCCGAGGGTCTGCCGCCAGGCCACCAGGCCGTCGGACAGCAGCCGGGAAAACAGCCGGTGCTTGATGTCGCCGTAGACGCAGACCAAAAACGTCCAGAGCCGGGCCCAGTCGCGCTTGAGGTTTTCGGGGAGGTGCTGGCGGCACTTGAGCAGACCCACGGCGAGCCGCGGAATCCCGGCCTCGAGGTTGACCCCGTAGCGGGCGTAGCCGTCGTGGTTGCCGGGCACCATGAAGGTGGCGATCCGCGCGGACGCCCAGAGCTGGCGCGCCTCGGCGAGCTCCCGCTGGTAGTCGAGGCCGTAGACCAGATCTCCCAGGTAAACCACCAGGTCGGGGTCGAGCAGCTCGAGCTCGCGCAGGCCCTGGCGGGCGGTGGCCGCGCTGTCGGGCTCCCCCGCGCGCCGGGGGAAGGACCCGGCGTTGCGCTGGCCCTTTTGCACGCGGGCGCTGGGGTCCCAGAGCTGGTGGTCCGCCACCACGGCGATACGCCAGGGGCCCTCCCCGCGCCGGAGCACGCGCACCGCCCGGGGCTGGCGCTCGATGTGCCCGTCCGCAAAGCGGACCTCGAGGTCGAACACCGCCCGCGGCGCCTTCGCAGGCACCCGGACCCGGTAGGGGGCAAAGGCGGGGCTGCCGCCCGACGGGCGAGGTGCGTTGGGCGAACGGGGCGCCAGCCTGCGGGAGTTGGGCAGGCGGGGCACCTGCCGGCGCGCGCCGCGCGCGTGAGCTGAGCCACGCGGGCGCCCCCGGGTCAGCACCGGGAGGAGATAGGCCAACCGCCGGCCCAGGATCCGGGTCACCAGGCGAATCCGTGGTGGCTCGGCAGCAGCCGCGCCCGCCTTCGCCGCTCCCGACCCGGTGGCGAGCCAGAGGGTGAGGGGGCCCCCGGCCACGGCGATGGCTGGCGCGCCCGGCGTGGGGTGGGCCACCCGCGACAGGGTGCGCGGCGCGGCGCGGGCCTGGGGGGCGTGGCGGCGGTGGGCGTAGCCCGGGTCTGGCAGCCGCAGGTGAAACCGGGGGGGCGGCGCGGGCGCCGGACGGCGGGCGCCGCGGGCAGCCTCCTTACCGCCCGCCCCCGCCCGGGGCCGAGCCCCCGGCGGTCCGGGGCAGGCCGCGCAGATCGCCGCAGCGGCGACGCCCGAAAGGCCGACCCCGGCCCAAGCCCAAGCCGCGGCGTTCCGTTTTCTTCTGATCCGAGCGATCATCGACGCGGGCTCCACGTGTGCGGGCTCCGCCGACGCGGGCACCACCGACGCGGACTCCGCCGCCGATCCCGAGGCCCAGACTCGCCCCGATCCCACATCACCCCCAGGGCGAAGCAGCTCGCCGCACGCCCCGACAGACACACCGTGCGATAGGGCGCCCGGTCCAACGCCGCCCGCGGCGGACCGCGGCGGGCCACCGCGCGGCGGATCGGGGCGCGGCGCGGCGCTACCGCGGACGCGGCCGGCGACGCGGCCCGGGGACGCGACGCGACTGAGGGGGCGCAGGCACCAAGAACCGACGACACCGGGAGCAGAACGAGTAAAATGCGAAGATGCGTCATGGCACGGGCCCTGGCCCGAGGGTACCACACGCCGCAGCCCGAACACCTCCCGGCTCCAAGGATATCCGTGGGGCAGCTGGCTTCAATCCATTGCGCATGGGACCGAGGCGCTGTCGCGGCGCTTGCATGTTGCCCACAGCAGCGTCGCGTCAACGAGGCCTCTGGGGGGGGGCCTTGACGCGCCGCACTGTGGACAACGGCAAGCGCCGCGACAGCATTGGTTGCGCCGGCACGCAACCAATGCGCAGTGAATCCACGCCCAGCGGCAGCAAGGAGTCCTTCCGGACACCCCGTAGCTTATGGATAGAAGCCAGGGGGCAGAGAAAACGGTTGCGTCGAAGGGGATGTTGACCTATTCTATTGGGGATCCTCGGCAATGCCGAGGAGGGGCGGCGATGGACCCATCGTTCGTCCAGCCCATGCAGGACTGGCTCACTGCCCGCGAGACACGCTTTCCGAGCCCGAAATAGGAAATAGCGATTTCGAACGCGTGAACTCGCCGTCTTTGAGTGCTCCCGCATACGGCCTGGAAGTGCTCGGTATGATTGATGATGAGAACGCCCCCATTATGGGGGCGTTCTGCTTTCTTCCTACCTCTTCGACCGGGTCGGATAGATCCGTCTGGCGGTGCTTCGCGCTGGGGAGCATCTAACATGACCATTGGGGGCAACATTCAGATACTCACCCGACGGAATTCGCCATACTTCGATTGATGTCACCAAGGCAATACTGGAGCGCGACTGGTTCTGGACATCCCAGTGCATCCCCACGGGGAGGTCTCGACCGCACAAACGCAATGGGGGGGGGCGTCCTTCGAACCTGCTAGACTTGAGCTGCCACTCGCGGTTCGAGGCGTCGATGCGAGAACTTGCTTTCCCGCATACAGCGTCAAACGACCGTCGCTGTGCGGCCGTGTCTAGGGTTGGGACTCCGTCTCTGAAATCGTAGATATGAAATGGTAGGCACCGCGGATCCTGGAATCCGTCATGTCTGCCCGTGCTTTCGCGCCATGCTTGGAATTCACTCCACCAATCCGCGTTTGATGCCGGTACGCAGCAAGCTTTATAGCGTAGATATGAGGGAACCTTGCGGGTTTGACGTCTCGTGGGTTTTGCGGTGTTCCGTGGATCCAAGGCCACCCTCACATCCCGGTTGTAGAGCACACAACAATCGACCTCGTGTGCGCGGCGGTACAGGTAATTGACGTCCCTTGGTTTCATGAGGAATACTTTCGCGCCCTCCTTAATCCTAGTGGGGACGGCTTGAAAAAAATCCACCTTCGCCTCCCCAGACTTGTGGAGTTCCTCCAACCCGGGAGGACGGCGACTGCGCAACGACTTGGGACCGACCAAGAAAATGCTCGGAATAGTCAAGGACCTAATCCGCGGCATCTAGCGTTTGCTAGCTTTGAGGCTGGCGCGAGCTGGAAGAGATAGGGACCGTAGCTCCTCATCGGTCATCTCTTCCACAATGGCATGGACCCAGTCGCGGAGCCGATTCGTCGGGCGGTCTGGGGACTTCTTGACTGTGACTACGAGATCAGGCGGTGTTGGGATGTTGTGTTCGGCGAACCACGTGCGGAGTGTCTCTATGGCGTGTCGCTTCAACTCCCTATTCCAAAGACCACGAAGGCGCCCCGGTAGGGCACCAGTGGACAACCTCTTCTCTTTCCAGCGTGTGAGCTGATCCCTCTCGTCTTGTGTTGCCCCCGGGGATTGGCTGCTGTCGAACTCCTCCCGCATTTCGTCGAGCTTCTCAGGGGTTATCGTAGGTAACACCAACTCGTCATCGGCTGCTTCTGGATGTGGGCGCGCGATGCCTCCTTTTTGGTCCCACACGTAATCCTGCCCGCTTGAATAGTCCATAACCGCCTTCCACAAATCGGATCGGACTCGCTCAGACGTTGTGATTGCCGTGCCCGGAGTGGTGTCCTGCTCTGATCCAAGCAAACGTGCCGTGGGTGGTTGCGTGGTGCGGTCAATGGTTACTAGGTCGCTGCAATTCTTAAGGAAGCTCAAAAAGGACTGAAATCCAAGCTCGCGGTAGTCGAACTCATTATTGGATAGCTGGCGCATCCGGTTATTCAGCACGGCGATGCTCATCTGATTGCCGGACTTGCCAGATCGGCGTGCTTGCTCAAAAGCATCGAGTAGCAACTTTTTCGGGTCAGCTTCCATGATCACTCCGCATCTATCCGCTTCTCCCCGGTGCCCAAGCTTGGTCTCCGTTCGGACAGGACAACCGGCCGAACCGGCAGGAAATGGATCAGAACAGATGATCCGCGCCTTGGCGATCACGTGATTTCAATATGTTACGCATGGCTTCGACGGCCCATGTGAACGGCAAATGCCCTGCGGCCGGTTTCCTGTCGGAGAAGTGTAGACCTGTAGGCGGTAGGTCAGCAAGGGGTCGGGATCACGCTCCAGGATCGCTCACCGAAGCAGGCCCCCAACTTTTTCGCAGTTCCGCTGGCCGGCTCCGGGGGCCGGCTCCGGGGGCCGGCGTCCGGGGGCCGGCGCCCCGCAGGGGCGGCGGGCGAGGCGCTAGCGCTGGATTCCGAGGCGGTGGGCGAGGTGGGGGGGGGAGAGGGTGTTGAGCACGTCCTTTTTTTTCAGCCAGCCGCGGCGCGCTACGCCGACGCCGTATTCGATGAGGTGCAGGTTGTCGGCGCGGTGGGCGTCGGTGGTGATCACCAGGGCGACCCCCTGATCCCGGGCCTCGCGGCAGTGGATGTCAGGCAGGTCCAGGCGGTTGGGGTGGGAGTTGATCTCCAGGGCGACGTCGTGTTCCCGACAGGCCCGAAAGACCGGCTCGAGGTCGAGGTCGAGGGGATCGCGGCTGCCGATCATCCGCCCCAGGGGGTGGCCGAGGCAGTGGACCACCCCGGACTCGACGGCGCGCACCACCCGGCGGGTCATCTCCTTTTTGGACAGGTTGAAGTAGGAGTGCACCGAGGCGACGACCCAGTCGAGGTCCTCGAGGGCGCGACGCGGCAGATCCAGGCTGCCATCTTTGAGGATGTCCACCTCGATGCCGGAAAGCAGCAGGAGATCGTCCAGCTCCCGGTCCAGCGCGTGGATGGCCTCCACCTGGCGGGCGAGCCGCTTTTCGTCGAGGCCGCGGGTGACCCGCACCGCCGGCGAGTGATCCGTGATGGCCAGGTACCCGTAGCCCAGCTCCCGGGCCGCCGCGGCCATCTGGTCCAGGGAGTCGACCCCGTCGCTGGCGTCGGTGTGGGCGTGCAGCTCCCCGCGGATGTCGTCCCGGGTGACGAGCCGCGACAGCTCCTCCTGGGCGGCGGCCTGTAGCTCGCCCCGGTTCTCGCGCAGCTCCGGCGGGATCCAGGCGAGGCCGACGCGCTGGTAGATCTCCTCCTCGGTCTCGCCCGCGAGGCGGCGGCTCCCCTGATAGAGCCCGTACTCGTTGAGCTTCCACTCCTTGCGCTGGATCCGCTTGCGGAGCTCGATGTTGTGGGCCTTCGAGCCGGTGAAATAGAGCATCGCGGCGCCGAAGGACTCCTGCTCAAAAAAGCGGAAGTCCACCTCGAGGCCGGTGTCCAGCCGCACGAAGACCTTCTCCTCACCGCGGGCCAGCACCTCGGCGATGGCCGGATACTCGAGGATCTGTCGGGTGGCCTCGCCGCGATCCGCGGCCTGGATCAGGAGGTCGAGGTCGCCCACCGTCTCCTTGCGCCGGCGCAGGCTCCCGGCGCCGGCCCAGCGCTCGATCCCGGGGATCTCATCCAGGTGCCGGCCCAGGTCCTCGAGGCGCTCGGCGGCTTCCTTGATGGAGATGCGCCCCGCTGAAGCCTCCACGGTGGCGAGGCCCTTGATCGCCGGCCGCCGCGGGGCTCTCGCGCCACGTGGGGCTTTTTGCCCTTCTCGCTTTCGCGGCGCGCCTGGCGACTCTCGAGCCACGAGGGTCATCCTGCCCTCGAACACCTCCACGCTCCTTTGCGGCGCGAAAGCGACAAACCGAACCTACGTCCCCACGTTCAGTGGCCATCGGGTTCCGGGCCCGGTGTGTCTCCGAGAGGCGGGGGGCCGCCTGGCTTTGGGCCTGCGGACACCGACAGGCTATGGGGACGCAGCTTCGATTTCTCGCTTTCGCCGGCCGCCGCGGGGCTCTCGCGCTACGTGGGGCTTTTTGCCCTCCAGCACCTCCCGGCTGCTTTGCGGCGCGAACGTGGCGGCCCGGCGTGACTCCGAGGCTCGTGGGACGACGTGCTTTGGGCCTGCGGACACCCACACACCATGGGGACGCAGCTTCGATTTCTCGCTTTCGCGGCGCGCCTGGCGACTCTCGAGCCACGAGGGTCATCCTGCCCTCGAACACCTCCACGCTCCTTTGCGGCGCGAAAGCGACAAACCGAACCTACGTCCCCACGTTCAGTCTCTTTCGGGATCCGGGCTCGGTGTGACTCCGAGGCTCGTTGCGGCGCGAGCGTGGCGGCCCGGCGTGACTCCGAGGCTCGTGGGACGACGTGCTTTGGGCCTGCGGACACCCACACACCATTGGGGGCAACATTCAGATACTCACCCGACGGAATTCGCCAGACTTCGATTGATGTCACCAAGGCAATACTGGAGCGCGACTGGTTCTGGACATCCCAGTGCATCCCCACGGGGAGGTCTCGACCGCACAAACGCAATGGGGGGGGGCGTCCTTCGAACCTGCTAGACTTGAGCTGCCACTCGCGGTTCGAGGCGTCGATGCGAGAACTTGCTTTCCCGCATACAGCGTCAAACGACCGTTTTCGTTCCTACGAACCACCTGAACGGTTACAGCAGGCCTTCAGCGCGACATCGAGCGGCAGAGAAATCGCGTTCGATAGTCTAGTTCTGACCGCTCTGGCCGAGCTCGAGGCCGACGATGTCGAGGACGCACTTGTTGACGGGGTTGGGGTTGCACAAGGCACGGGATCGCGCTCAGGGCAGGTTCACCTCGCCGGAGCACGGCACCGGGGCGGTGCGGCGGCAGATGTCCTGGGGATCCCAGGGGTCGCCGCGAAGGCGGGCCTGCAAAAAGTCGATCTGCTCGGCGAAAGAGCCCAGGGCGCCCTCGGTGTGCTCCACGCCAGCGCACTCCAGGTACTGCATCTGAAAGCCGCGAGCGCACAGGGCGTCGAAGGAGGCACGCTCCAAGGGGGTATTCACCAGCTCGTCGTTCTCGGAGAGCACCCAGAGCGTGGGCGGAAAGGACAGCGGCTCCACGCTCGTGGTGAGAAAAGAGCTCTCCCGCAGCATGCAGGACCAGGGCCCGCCGTCGGCCGGGAAGCCCCAGCGGGCCTGCTGCAAAAAGTCCTCGGTGAAGATGGACTCCACCGACGTGGCGTCGCCCAGGATGCCCCCGAGGCCGCACTCGGTGGCCAGGTGCTCGGGCACCGTCGTGTCCAGCGGCGGGCGCAGCACCTCGGAGAGATCGGCCCCGTACCACCCGGCGAAAGCCCCGATGAAGGCCGCCAGGTTCTGGGTGGCGTCGATGCGCTGCAGGGCGCCCAGCGCGGTCTGGCCGAGGAGGTCGGCGGGCGGTACCGAGGCGGCCACGGCCACGATGGGCTCCTCGGGCGCGTAGTAGGGGCCATACCAGGCGGTGGCCAGGGCGGCATGGCCCCCCTGGGAGCCACCCAGCAGCAGCGCGCCCGGCCCCAGCGTGACCGCCGGGATCCGCGGGTGGTCGCCGCGCAGGGCCCGGCGGGCAGCGCGCAGGGCGTCGAGGCTGGCCAGGGCCGTGGGCTCGGCCACGAGGTAGGGGTGTCCCATGGTGGAGGGCTCCCCCAGCCCCATCAGGCCCAGGTAGTCGGGGCCCACCACCACGTGCCCGAAGGACGCGAGGGCGGCGGCGGCGGCCGTGTCCACCAGGCCCGCCGAGGGCGCGCAGCCGTCGGAGAACCCCACCGTGCCATGCAGATATCCCAGCAGGGGAAACTCGGTGGGATCGCCCTCCCCCGGCTCCGGCACCGCCAGGGTGGCCGTGGCCTCTACCCGCTCGCCCCGGTCCTGGGTCACGTAGCGGATCTGAAACACCCGCACGTCGTAGACGAGCTCCTTGGGGATCCCGATCCCCACGCTGCGCAGCAGCGCGTCCAGCGCCGCGGCGCTGAAGTCCAGCGTTTTCACCTCCTGGGTGTCCACCACCTTCCCCAGATCGGGATCGTCGCGCCAGGCGTAGGCCGGCGCGCCGCAGACCGCGGGGTCCTCCCACAAGGCCTGGATCCGGGGATCCGGCCCTCTATCTCCGTCTCCGCAGCCGTTCGCTCCGGCCACGAGCACCAGGAAGCCCACCAGATACACACCGCCCAACCCCATCGCGTGAAAACGTGCACACCGCATGGGTCCTCCGAAACGCATGAAGCTCTAGCGTGCTCCCACTTTATCAAAAACAGCGGCACGTCGTCTTTTGACATCTTTCCATACCTGCCGTATGGTTTTCCATATGAAGACCACGCTCGTCATCGACGACCGGATCATGAATCGACTCAAGCAGCAAGCCGCCGCCCAGGAGACCACCATCTCGGCCCTGGTCGAGTCGGCCCTGAGGCTGTACCTCCGCCGAGCCGCGCAGCCCACCGAATTGACCGATCTCCCGTCTTTCGACGGCGGAGGCGCGCGTGTCGACGTGGCCGATCGGGATAGCCTGTACGCGATCATGGAAGGTCGCTGAGGCTGGGCCGCACTGCGCTCGCGCGGCGCCGGCGCCCCGGCGCCCCGGCGCCCTGAGGAGGCACACGCCCCGTGTTCGTCGTCGACACCAACGTGCTGATCTATGCTGCGGAGCGTTCCTTCTCCGAGCATGCCCGCTGCCGCGCCACCCTTGACGGTTGGCGGCGCTCCAACACGGCCTGGTTTTTGTGCTGGAACGTCTTGTACGAGCTCGTGCGGGTGGTGACCCACCCGCGCGTGTTCCGGCATCCCTGGGACCCCGTCTCCGCCTGGCAGTTCGTGGAGGTCTTGCTCCAGTCCCCCGCGCTAGGGATCCTCACGGAGACCGAGCGCCACGCAGAGGTGGCGCGAGAGGTCATCGCCCAGATCCCGCTACTGCGCGGCAACCTGGTGCATGACACGCACACCGCCGTGCTGATGCGAGAGCACGGCATCCGCGTGATCTACACCCGGGACGCGGACTTCCATCGCTTCCCGTTTTTGGAGGTGCGGGACCCTCTCGACGAAGCCGATTGAGGGAGCACGTGGAGATGGGGCGCGCGGACCGGCGCTCCGCGATCGCGCCGGGGGCATCTGCGGTAGCGGGAGTGGCGGTCAACCGCGGCGGCGGCGGCGCAAGCCGAGCAGGAGCAGGGCGAGGGTGGCCAGGGCGGGGAGGGCGCCGGTGGCGTCGGAGGTGGCGCAGCCGCAGCCACCGCCGCCGTCGTTGGATTCCTCGCCGTCGGGGCCGTAAGGCGTGTCGTCTTCGTCGTCGGGAATGCCGTCCTCGTCGTCGTCGTAGTCCCAGTCGTTGGGCACGCCGTCGCCGTCGGTGTCGTCGTCGTCCTGGTTGAACACGCCGTCCCCGTCCATGTCTCCGTCTTCCTCGTTGGGGATGCCGTCCCCGTCGATGTCAGGGTTGCGGGTGATCTCCTTGGTCCCCTGGTCCAGGGGGCTTTGGTAGTTGCCCGTGTTGCGGTTGTCGTGCTTGTAGCTCTCCCACTCGATGCGGCCGTCCACCGAGCCGTTGGTGCGCCAGGCGAACAGCCAGCCGTTGCGCGTGCCCGTGATCACGTCCAGGTTGCCGTCCCCGTCCACGTCTCCCACCGCCGGGGTGGAGGCGATCCAGCCGCCGGTGAACTTGGGCCAGCCGGCGGGCTCGTTGCCGAGGCGATCCCAGGCGTGCAGGTAGTAGCCGGCGGAGCCGGCGATGGCCTCGGGGAGGCCGTCATCGTTGAGGTCCGCCACGGTGGGGGACATGAAGAACTGGTAGTCCTCGATGCGCCGCGGGAAGCTGTACAGAAAACGTCCCCGGGTGGCGTCCCAGGCGCCCAGCAGGTGATCGAAGTCCACCCGGGTGCCCCCCGCGGCCATGGCCGCGGCGATGAGCAGGCCCCCGCCGCCCTGCAGCAGGTTGAGCCGCCCGTCGTTGTTCAGATCGGAAAACACCGGGTTGGTGAAAAAGATCATCAGCGGCATGTCGGTGGAGTCCGAGCCCGGACCGAAGGCCTGCTCCGGGATGGATGGGACGCCGTTTTCCATGGACTTCCACAAAAAGCCCTCGCCGTCGTAGATCTGGGTGGGGCTGGCCACGCCCGACAGGGCGATCTCCAGGCGACCGTCGCCGTCCACGTCGGCCAGGGCCGGCGCCACGGCCAGGCCGGTGCCCACGTAGGGCAGCAGGTTGGCCGACAGCACCCGCACGGGGAAGTTGGCCAGGAAGGGCCCGCCGGGGTGATTGTTGCCGTCGGCGTGGATGCCGTAAAAGCTCCCCATCTCGTTTTTCGACTGGTTGGAGCCCACCAGGATGTCGGGGCTGCCGTCGCCGTCCACGTCCCCCACGGCGGGGCTGGAGATGGAGCGGGCGAAGTCCTCGTCCCCCTCCACGTAGAGCTTCACCGGGAAGCCGTCGTCCAGGGTGCCGTCGTGATGCCACACGTAGACGTGGCCGTCCATGGCGGACACGATGATCTCGTAGTCGCCGTCGCCGTCGAGATCCTCGAGCACCGGGGAGGCCATGATGCCGCTTTCGATGTTGCGGTGCTCGGTGACGTTGGTGGTGAGGGAGCGGTCGAGCTCCACCGGGAAGCCCGGCTCGAGAACACCCGCCGTGTCCCAGACCAGCACGAAGCCCTCGAGGTTGGTGGCCACGATCTCCAGCTCGCCGTCGTCGTCGATGTCGTGGACGGCCGGCGCCAGGTGGGCCGTGCCCGCGTACACCTCGTCGGACATCTGCCCGCTGGTGAAGGCGTAGGAGTCGTTGTGGCTGTCGTCGCGCGCCGGGTCGAGAAAGGGCATCCGGTTCATGGGCTGGGGCCAGCCCTCCACGTAGGTGCCGTCGCCCTTGAAGGCGTGCACCCAGCCGTCGCCGTCCACATACAAGATGTCGCGCACGCCGTCGCCGTCGAGGTCGGCGGTCTTGGGCGGCCCCTCGCCCGAGGCGCCCAGGAAGATGGGGAAGCCCGGGAGCAGGTCCGGGTCGCGCACCACCCACACCGCCTTGCGGAGCTCCGCCTTGACGCCGTCGAGCTCGCTCTGGGTGGAGTTGGTGGTCACCCGGATCCGCAGGGTCACCATGTGGCGGTTCACGTGGCGATCGGGCTCCGGCTGATCGGGGTTTTCCACCGTGAGGTTGGAGATGTCCCAGGTGGCCAGCTCCCCGCTCAGGGGCGCGGTGGCCCCCTGCTGGGACGCCAGGGTGGTGAAGTCGGCGTCGTCGGGCTCGATGCCCGGCGCCCACTCGATGACGTAGTCCACCGAGTCGTACACCGGCCGCCAGGAGATCTCACCCATGAGCCGCACCGTGGGGGTCTCGGTGGGATACAGGGGTTGGAACCAGTAGGGATCGTAGATGTCCACCACCGGCGGGATGCGGCCCTGCTCGATCTCGCGCACGGCCCGGCCCGCGTTGGCGCGGCCGTAGCCGAAGCGCATCTCCCAGCCCTCCCGGGTGGGGTAGCGTTCGGGATCGCCGTGGGTGGCCGGATCGTGGATGTCGTCCACGGTCTGGATCAGAAGCTGCCGCACCTCGTCGGCCCGCAGCCGGCGCGCCCCGTAGAGGTCCGTGGGTCCCGCGGCTGCGTCCGGGAAGGGCACGTCCTCGCGCAGGGCCATGGAGTAAAGGAGCCCCACGATGCCCGAGGTGCGCCCCACGGCCTCGGACGAGCAGCTCGCCCCGGGCGTGGACAGGGCGAGCTGGGCCCCGTAGTTGGTGCAGTTGCAGAAGTTCAAGAACGTCTTGGCCTCCTCCCAGTTGCTGGAGTCGTGCTGGATGGAGTGGACGTAGAGGGTGTGGTTCACGCTGCCGGGGAAGTTGTGGTGGAAGCTGTTCTCGTCCGCGGCGCTCATCACCAGGGTGACGTCGTTTTCCCAGGCGTAGTCGATGGCGGCCCGGCTGAAGGCGGAGTTGTTGTACGAGCCCTGGGCCGACTGGACCACGGAGGCGCCGCTGTCCACGGCGAAGATCACGCTCATGGCGAAGTCGTTGACGTCCGTCATGAAGGACTCGCCCGAGCGCACCATCAGCACCGTGCAGTTCGGGCATACGCCCAGGGAGCTGTGGTTGTTGTTGCCCTCGGCGGCCGACCATCGGGCCTCACCGGTGCCGTGCCCGTACTCGGTGTCGTCCTGGGCGTCGTTGTCGTTGAAGAAGACGTCCCAGCCCGAGATGTCGTCCACCCAGCCGTTGAGATCGTTGTCGATGCCGTCGGAGAAGATCCGGATCAGGTCCTGCGGATCCAGGTGCCCGTTGTCGTTGGTGTCCCATCCACCGGCGTGGGCCAGCAGCCGGGAGTCGCAGACCTGGGTGGGCCGCTCGGTGCCGGTGTTGGTGGTGTAGTCCTGGACGTTGAACCAGCCGTCCTGGTTCACGTCGAAGGTGGTGCCGTCCCCCGAGCAACCGGCGTCCGGCGGCGGGAGCTCGCCCGCGTTGAGGTAGAGCTTGTTGACCAGGTCCCGCTCGCGCCAGCGGATGCCCGAGTCCAGCACCGCGATGATCACCCGCCGGTCCCCGGTGGTCTTCTGCCAGGCGCGGTCCGCATGCACCCCCACCCCGAGCGCCAGCTCGTAGGGGCTGTAGGCGGCCACCCGGTCCCGCACCTGGTCGGGCACGAAGCTGAAGTGCTCCCAGGTGTCATCGTAGCCGGGATCATTGGGCCAGTACTGGGGATCGCTCAGATCGAGCTGGTCATCGTCGGGCGGCGGCCACTCCGCCAGCGCCGGCCGGGCCAGCAACACCACACACCCCAGCACCACCCCCGTCAACAAGGACCCCTTCAACATCGCACGGTAATACATCGGTTCTCCTGGGCTCGAGACAGCAGTCCACGATAAGTCCAGTTCAACATATCGAAGTTTCGATCAGTTGCGCAAGGGAAAGGCGGCGCGCGGCCCGGAGCTACCGGCACGAGGGACTGGCGGCGGCGAATGAGATGTTGGAGCGATTGTGGGTCAATAGCGGAAGGAGAGGAGAAAAGGAATATGGAGAGAGGAGAGCGACGGCTCAGGTCAAAGAGCCCGAGCTGGGGGGAGCGACGAGGGAGCTCGGCTCCTGGCCCCCGCCGCCCTGGGTCTGTCCCTGCCCCCTCTGCGGGTTGCCGCTCAAGATGACGTAGACGAGCAGCCCGATGGCCAGCAAAAGCAGCACGATCACCACGATCATGGTGATGTTGGTGCCGGCCGACGAGCTGGCGGACGGGGGGCGCTGGGTCTTGCCCTTGGCGTCCGGCTTGGAGGGCTCCACCCCGGTGATGGAGGACAGCGAGGGCAGCGAGGGCACCGACGGCAGCGACGGCAGCGACACCGAGGAGGGCATGGAGCCCGAGCCCGAGCCCGAGCCGGTGCCCGCCGAGCTGATTCCGGAGCCCACGTTGGAGACCCGGGAGCGCACCTTGCGCTCGCCGGTGGACTCCTCGGGCACCAGGTCCGCCATGGCGGTCTTCACCTCGCTGGAAAGCTGAGCCATCTTCGTGGTCTGGATGAACGCGAAGTAGGACTCCTCCATGTCGTCGAAGTCCATCACGCCGTCACACTCGTCGCAGCGGCAGACCGGGGCCTTGGGCCGGTCCTGGTTGGCCATCTCCTCCATGTCCACCAGCAGGACCTTCTCGAGGTCACAGGAAGGACAGAAGTACGGCGCGTAGAAGCTCTTGACCGCGCCGTTGCCCACGAAGTTGTTCACCAGGTTGATCTGCGCCACGATGGCCGGGGAGCACTCCACCAGGATCATCTCGGCGCCCTTCTTTTCCGCCCTGCCGAGCCAGTTGACCCAGTCGCGCACCCCGCAGGAGTTGATCCGCTCGATCTCCGCGAGATCGATCACCGAGGTGCCCGCGCCGAGCCGATCGACGAGGATCCCGAGCTCGTTGTCCTCGTCGATGACCCCGGAGAGCTTGATGTAGGTCACATCGTCGCGCTGGGTGACTTCTGCATTGAACTTCTGGTTCATCACGTTGTTCCCGATTCAGATTGGAATTTTTACCGTACTCCAGGTAACTTGTCCATGAAAAACTGTAATGCAGTCAACCCAAATTACAAATCCACTGGCTCGGCTTGCTCCCCCTGCGGGGCGGCCAGGGCACCGCAGAGCTCATAATATTGAGCAGACAGGTAGAAGCGAAGCAAATTCTGGCCCCCCGAGATGGCCCGCAAAACAATTCGACCGTCCGGAAGCACCGCGTTTTCGATGCCTTCTAGGCGCGCCGACATCCGGGCCGCGGCCACCAGATCGTCGCTGAGCAGCAACGCCACCCTCGACATGAGCCTCTCCACGCCCCCCATCCACGACAAGACGTTCAGATCGGGGATGATGTCCCCCGCGGCCTTGGCCACGCGCTCGATGGCCTTGACCTGCTGCCGCGACAGCAGGCCGACGAACTCGTTGGCCGAGGGCTCCCGCTGATCCGGGGGCTTGGCCAGGGACTTGAGCAACAGCCCGAGCTCGTTTCGCTCCCGGGGGCCCACCCGCTGAAGCAGGGAGAAATCCGAGCGCAGGTACTCGATGGTGCGGGCCAGCAGAAACGTGGTCTCGGCTGGCTTGCCCCCCAGCAGCGGCTGGCGCACCACGATCTTCGGCGGGTCGTCCAGCGCGATCCAGGCCGGCAGCGGAGACTCCTCGGCCACGATGACCTCGAAGCCGTCCGGCGGAAACGCCAGCCGTCGGGCGACCTCCGCCGGGTCCACCCCGTCGGCCACCGGATCCAGGGGTCGCAGCCCGGTGGCCGATTGCTGCATGGGGTAGAGCCGCTCCAGGTGCTCGTGGATGGCCTTCCACATCTGCCCCAGCGGGCCGCGCACCTCCTCCTCGGCCAGGAAATGGGCCCGCAGCTCGTCGGTCAACACCCCCTGCGGAGGATCCACGGATTGCTCGAGCTGGCCCAGCTCCACCAGCTCCGGCTTCGTGGCCTGCCCGAGGACCCGCAGCGCCCGCAGGGGGCGGATCTTCGCCGTGGGCTGGGACCCGGCATCGAACACCTCCGCCATCCGGTGTAAGGCCGGCAGGTGGTCGGGCTGCGCGTGGATCACCGCGCGCAGCTCCTCGAGGGACCGCTCCCGGCCGTCCCCGGACTTTACGTAGAGCTCCGCCAGGGCCATGCGATCCTCGACGGTGCTTTCCCCGGTGCCCACCACGGCGCGGAGCTCCGCGAGGGCGGCGTCCGGGTTGCCGGCCTGCAGCCGCAGCTCCGCCAGGTGCCGCCGGAGCTGCAGCGCCTCGGCGGTCTTGCCCAACTCCAGGGCGATGCGGGCGGCGTTGGACAGCAGCGCCTCTGCCTGCGAGTGAGCGCCGCGTTTGCCGTGCCGTCGGGCCAGGGCGATGGCCGCCGGGGGGTAGCCAGGAGCCAGATCCAGCGCTCGCCGAAAGGAGCTGGTGGCCGCCTTCTCGTCCCCCTCCTGCAAACAGACGTGCCCCAGGTAGTAGTAGTATCGCCCGAGCTCCACCGGCGGGGCGGTCTGTTTGGGATCCGCCGCCACCTCGATCAGGCGGTCGCACACCACCCGGGCCTCGCCGTAGCGCTGCTGCACCACCAGCTCCTGGGCGTGGCGATACAGGGCCCGCCGGTTGCGCGACTGACGCTTGAGGATCACCCGCAAGGTGGCCGCCGCGCGCCGCGAATCCATCACCACGTTGGACAGGATGTCCGCGGAGTGCAGCAGCGCCTCCACCCAGGCCTCGGAGCCCGCCTCCAGCCGCCCCGCGAACTGCTCCAGCGCCGCGAGGGCCTCCTCGGTGCGGCGCAGGCGGATCAGCAGCTTCACCATGGGCCGCAGCACGCCGTAGTCCTCCGGGGCGTGCTCCAAGGCGTCGCGGTAGTTGGAGATGGCCGCGTCCGGATCGGCCTCGTGCTCCAGCAGGGTCCCCCGCGCCACCAGCACCCGGGCCTGGGCCGCCGGCCAATCTCTCCGCTGGAAGAGCTTCTCCAGGGCACGGAAGGTGGAGACGTAGTCGTAGGCCGAGGGGTGCTCCCGGCACAGATCGATGAGCGCGTCCAGGGCGGGAAGGTTCTCGGGGCGGATCTCGAGGGCCACCACGAGGTTTTCCGCCGCCTGGGAGATCTCTCCCGCGTGGCGGGCCACCCGCCCGCGCTTGTAGTAGAAATCACTGCGCTGGGCCGGCTCTCCCTCGCGCAGCGCCTTCTGGCTGAGGTTTTGCGAGAGCCGCGAAGCCTGCTCCCAGTCCTCGCGCTTGAAGGCCACGTCGAACATGGAGCGGATGGCGGGCATGCACTCCGGGTCCACGTCCAGGGCGGACTGGTAGTAGTGCAGCGCCTGGTCGAGATCGTTGAGCTGCTCCTCGTAGATGCGCCCCATGCGGGCGAACACCCCCGCGCGCTCCTTTTTCTCCTGCCAGAGCTTGACCTCGAGCTCCAGGGTCTCGAGCACCTTGGGCCAGTCCTCCCGGCGCAGGTACAGATCGCGCAACCCATGCACCGCCGGCAGGCAGCTCGGCGAGGTCTTGATGGCCGCCTCGTAGTAGCGCGAGGCGTCGTCGGACTTGCCGAACTTCGCCTCCATCACCGAGCCGCACTTGAAGTACAAAAGCGCCTTGGCGCTGCGATCCTGGGTGATGCGGATCTGGCGACGGGTGATGTCGATGAACTCCGCCCAGCGCTCGGTGCCCTCGTAGATCCGGCTCAGGGTCTCGAGCGCCTCCCGGTGGCTGCCGGACAGCTCCAGCACCTTCTTGTAGTGGTCCACGGCGGAGTCGACGTCGCGCAGTCCCTCTTCATAGATGGCGCCGATGCGCATGTACAGGGGGATCTGCTCCGCCTCCTCGCTGGCCTGGCCCAGGCGCTCCTCGAGGATCCGCACGAGCTTGTCCCAGTCGCGCGTCCGCTCGAAATATCGCTCCAGGGCGTCGAGCGCCTCCCCGTCTTCTGGCTGCAGCTCCTGGATGGCCTCATAGTGGCGCGCCGCCTCCTCGGGATCCTTGAGCTTGGCCGCCGCCACCCGCGCCGCCCGCCGCAGGGTCTCCACCTTCTTGGACACGTCGGTGACCAGCCCCGCGCGCTGCTCGTAGGCGCCGATGAGCCCCACCCAGTCGTCCTCCTTGGAGAAGATCGATTCGAGGAACTTGAGCGCCGTGTCGTTGCCCGGATCCAGCTCCAACACCTTGAGGTAGGAGGCCGCGGCCTCACCGGTCTGGGACAGGTACTGTAGCTGGAGCTGGCCGCGCCGGGCGTAGAGATCCGCCAAGCGGTAGGCACGCGATTGCTGCTCCTCCACCATCTGGATGGCGGTCTCGTAGACCTCCATGACCTCCCGCCAGCGCTTGAGGCGGTAGCAGAGCCGCTCCAGCCGGGTGAAGACCTCTCGGCCCGTGGGCTCCAGGCGGAAGGCGGTGAGCAGCACCTCCAGGGCCTCCTCCAACTCCTCGCGCTGCTCGTGCAGCGCCGCCGCCTCCAGCAGCACGGCCACCCGCTCGCCCGGCTCTTCGAGCAAGCCGACCCGGTGATGCAGCAGCCCGAGCTGATCCTCCACCCGCCCCTGCTTGGCGTAGGCCTCGGTGAGCAGCCTCAGCAGCGGCTCGTCCTGCGGCGCCACCCGGCCCCCCTCCTCCAGCACCTGCACGGCTCGCTCGAGCTGATCGCCCTCCGCGAGCAGCAGCTCCCCCTGTTGCCGGATGAGCTTCCCGCGCCGCGGGTCCGCCGAATCCAGCAGGGACAGCAGCCGCTCGTTGGCGTCCACGAGCGCGGCCGACATCCCCTGGTCCTCGGCCAGGGTGCGGTAGCGCTCCAGCAGGTCCAGATCCTGTGGTGTGGCCTCCACGGCGCGACTGAGCACCTCCATGGCGGACGCCGGTTCGGCGAGGTGCTCCTGGAGCACCGTGGCCAGGCGCGCGCCGAGGGCGGCTTGGTCCTCCGGGGGCTCCGCCGACTCCAGCTCTTCACGCAGCAGGTCCCGGACCTCCTCCCAGCGCTCCAGGTGCTCGAGGGCCTCGAGATAGACCTGGCGGGCGAGCGGCTCCTCGGACAGCGGGGCGAGGGTATCGGCCAGCGCGTCCCAACGCTCGAGACGGCGGCAGATCCGCTCCACGCCCGAGAGGGCGGCGTCGCTGTCCGGATCGAGCTCGAGGGCGAGCTGGTAGTGCTCGAGCGCCGCGTCGAAGTCGCGCAGGCTGCGCTCGGCCACCTCGCCGATGTCCTGATGCAGCCGGGCCTCTTGCGCGGGCTCGTCCACGACCTCCAGGCGCTGCTCCAGGATCTCCACCAGCTCCGCGTGCCGCCCCTTGCGCCGGTAGAGGCTGTCCAGCGCCTCCATGGCGGCCTCCATCTCGTCGTCGATCTCGAGGGCCTCCCGGAAGGCGGCTTCGGCGGCCTCGTCATCCTTGAGACGCCGGGAGTGGATCTCCCCGATCTCGCAGAGCAGCACCGCGGCCCGGAAGGAGGAGCCAAACCCCTCCACGGCCTGCCGGCGGAGCTCGATGGCCTTGGGGTAATTCTTCTGGATGTCGTACACCTGCGCGAGCAGGTGATACAGGGACGGATCGTCCGGCTTGAGCGAAGCGGCCCGATCCAGGTGCTTCTCGGCCAGCGCAAGGTCCTCGAGGTGCTCGATGGCGATGCGGCCGATGTCGGCGTGGAGCCGCGCCTGCTCGGCGGGGGTCGGCTCGAAGTCGAGCTCGCGCTCGATGGCTCCCACCAGCGCCCGCCACTTGCCGGAGCGTCGGTAGATCCCCATGAGCGCCGTGTGCGCGAACAGGTCGTCCGGCGCGAGCTCCAAGGCGACGTCGAGGTGCTTCTCGGCGGCCCCCTCGTCGCCCAGGGCGATGGCCACCACCCCTGCCGCCGAGGCGTACAGCGCGCTGCGGCGGATCTCCTCCTGCTGGCGCAGCAGCGCCGTGGCCTGGGTGTAGACGCGCTGCAGCGCCTTGAGATCCTGCGCCCCCCGGAAAATCCGCCCCAGCTCGCCGAGGCTCTCGGGCGCGGGCCGGCGCTCGATGGAGGGGCGCCGCAGCCGGGAGGCTTCGGCCGCATCCTCGAGCCGCGACTCGGCGATGTGGGCCGCGCGCTCGAGCAGCAGATCCTGCATTTCGGGCAGATGACTCGCCGCGGCCTCGTACAGCTCGATGAGCGCGCTGTAGCGCTCGAGCTGCAGCAGCAACCGCTCGTTGGACAGCAGGGCGATCCGGTTGGCCGGGTCCTCCTGCAACACCTGCTGGTAGCGATCGACGGCCTGCTCGGGCTGATCCACCACCTCGTACAGCTCGCCGGATCGGATGAGATAGGGGACCTTGAAGCGGAGCGCGGCGCAGCGCTCCCCGAGGGCGTGGTAGACGTCGGCGAGGGTGGCGGGATCCTGGCGCCGCGCCGCCCGAGCTCGGCGCTCCTGCAGCGCCAACATGACCCCCCAGTCTCCGCTGGCGTCGGAGAGCTCCTCGAGCAACGCCTCGCCCTCGGCGTCCTTGTCCGAGCCGAGCAGCAAGGTAGCGAGCCGAAACCGCGTGGCCTCCCGCTCGTCGTCGCCGCCCTCGGCCTCCTGCAAAAGCTCGATCTTCTTGCGCAGCAGCGCCTCTTCGGAGTCCCGGGACGGCAGCTTCAGCTCCGGCTGCCCGAGGGCCAGCTCCCGGATGCGCTCGATCAGGTAGGCGTCCTGCTCGGCCTTGCTTCGCAACCGCCGCAGGGTCTTGGAGGCCTCCTCCAGCTCTCCGCGACGATCCCCCATCAGCACGGCGAATCGCCGGTGCGCGTACCCGTCTGCCCCCGCGGCGGTGCGCAGGTGTTTCACCAGGGCGTCCTGGTTGCCGGCGAGCTCCAACGCCAAGGTGAGCACGGAGCGGATCGCCTCGTCCGCGGGGCTGCGGCGCAGCCCCTCGCGCGCCGCGGCCGCGGCGTTGTCGGTATCCCCGAAGTGAAACAGCCAGGTCTCGGCGCACACCCGGTAAAACAGCCCGGCCGCCTCGCGATCGCCGAGCGCCGCCCCCACCTCCTTCTGCAACACCCGCAGCGCCTGCTGATCTCCCGTGTGGACGGCCAGGTGCAGCCGCAACCGCACGGCCTCGGGGTGGGCGTTGCCCGCCTCGACGAGGTACTTGGCCGCAGCCTCCATATCCCCGAGCACGTCCCAGCACAGCAACCCGAGCCGACAGCTCAGATCGGCCTTGAGCTGAGCGTCCCCGAGCCCCTCGGCCTTGTGGGCCAGCCGCGCAGCCAGCTCAACGAGTGGATCGGGTTGAAGTGTCTGCGGAATCTCCTCGGTAGACGTCATCTCGGCTGCCCGCGGTAGATGGGGTTTAAAGCCTGCTCTCGCGGACCCCGGAGGCAGGCGACGTCATGAAGTGGGAATAATATCACTTTCGTGGGGGATACCCAACCACTACGTAGGGTGTTTTCGTGCCCTCGACTACATTTTCATATTCATATTCGTATTCGTATTCGGACTACTCGAACTCCACGAACCGATACCCCACGCCGCGGACGGTCTCGACGTATCGCCCCGCCTCCCCGAGCTTCCGACGCAGGCGGCGGATGTGGGTGTCCACGGTGCGCGTGGTGACGTCAGCGGTCATGCTCCAGACGTCCTGCAGCAGACGCTCCCGGCTCTGCACCCGCTCGTGGCGGCGCATCAGCGTAGTCAGCAAGCGCAGCTCCAGGTGGGTGAGGTGCACCTCTCGCCCCGCGACGTGTACGCGGTGGGCGCCGGGATCCACGCGCAGCACGCCGGACTCCAGCTCCGCCTCCCGTTCCCGCCGGGAGCCCCCGTCCACGCGGCGGAGGATGGCTCGACACCGCAGCGCGACCTCGCGCACCCGCAGCGGCTTGGAGACGAAGTCGTCCACTCCAGCGGTGAAGGCCTGGACCCGATCCACCTCCTCGGCGCGGTGGGCCATCATGACCAGGGGGGCCTGCGCGGTGAGGGGGTCCTTCTTGAGCCGACGCACCACCTCGAGCCCACCGAGATCGCTCAGGTGTAGCTCCAGCAACACCAGGCGCGGTCGCCACGTGGGCACCGTGCGCAGCACGTCTCGGCCCGACTCCACGAAGCGGATCTCGAAGCCGGCCAGGCGCAGCTCCCCGGCCAACGCCCGGCGGGCGGGCTCGTCTTCATCGGCGATCAGGATGCGCGGATCCATCCGTGCCTCGGTACCTCTCGAATCGAAGCCAGCCCCCGCGTCCGCGCGGGCCCGAGCTCAGCGCTTCATCGAAGCCACGAGCTGGTTGGCGAACAGGAAGCCGAGCCGCGCTCGACGAACCAGCCGCTCCACCCGGTGCTCCTGGGGCAACCCCACGGGCGAGAGCATGAAACGGCGCGTCTCCACCACCGCCAACCGCGCGCACTCGCAGTAGGTCGCCAGGCGGAAAATGTCCATGGTCTCGTGGTGCTGCTCGTCCGGCAGGTGCCCCACCAGGGTCGCCAGGTGCTCCCAGAAAGGGTGCGGGCTGGTGAGCACCAGCAGCCCGCCCGGGCGAAGCGCGTGGTGCACCTGCAGCAGCACGGCCAGCGGGTCCGGCACGTGCTCGATGACCGCCGTGGCCACCACCAGGTCGAAAGACGACGCCTTGACGGGCAAGGCGGCCGCATCCGCGCGCGCCAGGCCCAGCGCTGGATCCGTTGAGGTCCGCAGCAGCTCTTGGGAAAGGTCCAGACCTACGCCGTACGCCTCGGGCCAGACCCGGCAAAGCTCGCTCAACATGAGCCCGTCGGCGGTCCCGACGTCCAGGATCCGCTCCGGGGGACGTGGCCGGTGGTGTCTCACTGCGCGCTGCACTTCCTGGGTGCGCCGCCGCAGCCGGTACCGCAGGGAGGCCTTGGTCTGGCGCCCCGTGTGATACCCCCCATCGCAGATTCCGCTGCCCGCGGGGTGGTTCCGGCGGCGCCCGATCCGGGCCCATGGAGAAAACCGTGAGGTCATGGTCGGGGAGAGTAAGCTGTTTCGTCAATTTTTGCCAGGCCTTGCCGCTTGATGTAGACTGAGGTCGGTTTCCTCGGGCGATGACACGGTTTCCTCGCGCAACGAGGGCGCCAACTAAGGGAGCGGGTCAAAATAAGGTCTGCAAGTCAGGGCGTCGAGGCGCCCGGC
>CAYFWA010000023.1:4014-22747 GCA_964346625.1 uncultured Myxococcales bacterium | reverse complement strand
CGGTAAAGCGCGCCATCGGGAAACACCTGGATCGCAACCGCTGAGCTGGTACGTGATCCCTGCAGCGGGCGCGCAGCGCCGATGATTGGGGGTGAGCCCCGAAAAACCGCGTTTTTTCGGGGCGAGGGGGGATGGGACATCCCCCCTTGAGAACGGTAAAGCGCGCCATCGGGAAACACCTGGATCGCAACCGCTGAGCTGGTACGTGATCCCTGCAGCGGGCGCGCAGCGCCGATGATTGGGGGTGAGCCCCGAAAAACCGCGTTTTCCCCATCCCATACCCCATCCTCATCCCGGCAGCGGCGCCTCAGATCGCGTCCAGATCCACGTCTGGCTCTACGTCCGCGCCCCCGCTGAGCTGGGCGGAGAGGGTCTGGGCCTGCTGCCGGAGCCGTTCGCGCTCGTCGGGTTGGTGGACCGTCTCCCGGCTCGCGTCGGCCAGCAGGACCTCGGCGGTGGACAGGCGATCGCCGAGCTGCCGAAAGACCGCGAGCGCCTCGCGGTGGTGACGCTCGGCGTCGTCGAGGTGGCCCTGCCGATCGTGGCACCGCCCCAGCATGAAGTGGCAGCGGGCCTGGCCGATGCGCGAGTGATGCCGCTCGGCTTGCGTGAGCGCGGCCTGAGCATACTTGAGCGCATCTTGCAGGCGGCCGGTTCGGAGCTGCAGCTCCGAAAGCTGGATCAACAACCGCCAGAAGGCGTTCGGGGTACGTTCGGAGTCGGCCCCGTCCCCCGCGGTGACCATCAGCACGCCCTCGGACAGCTCGTCCACCGCGCGCTGATCCTGTCCAGCCACGTGCAGGACCTTTCCGAGATCCATGTAGATCTGGTTGAGCAGCGGAGGTTGACCCGAGAAGAAGGCCTCGCGCACGGCGCCCTGCATGGTCTCCAGGGCCTGGACGGATTGGTCCAACGAGAGCTGCACGAGCGCCAGCCCGTGCAGCATCCGGGCGTGCCAGCCCGGCTCCTGCCGGGCGGCCTGCACCCCCTCCTGGAGCACCATGGTGGCGCCCCGCTGGTCCCCGGAGTACCGCAGGGCGTGCCCGAGCCGCAAGGTTAGGTCGAGGCACGTCTCGTCGCTCTCGTCCGAGAGCAGCTCCCAGCGGGCCACGTGCAGCGCCCGCTGGAAGTGCAGCGCGGCGCCCGCGTCGTCGAGCATCTGCTCGGCCCGCAGGCCGGCGTCGCGGAGGATCTTCAGGGCGCGCTCTCCCAGCCGGGCCTCCACCGCGTGGCGGGCCAGCACCACGGGTGGCGCCTGCTCGGATTCGAGCTGAGCCAGGATCTCCTGGTGGAGCTGACGGCGGGCGTCGGCCGGCAGCAGCTCCCGCACCGCCTGGCCGATGCGGGGGTGCCCCACCCGCAGCTCTTCGGGGTGGGGTTGCTCGAGCAGCCCCCGCTTGATGAGCAGTCGCACCGCCGTCTGATAGCGTTCGAAAGGTTCGGACAGGTGCGCCGCGAGCTGCGCGATGGACGTGGCGCGACCCAGCACGCAGATCGTCTGGAGCAGGTGCAAGGCCTCGGTGGGGAGGCGACGGATCCGCGTCTGGATGATGTCGCCCAGCGGGGCGTCCACCTCGGTGCCCCCTTCGGCCAGCAGCCGGAGGGCCTGGGTGATGTGCAGGACGTTCCCGCCGGAGTACGTGACGATGGCCCGGATGCGCTCGGTGATCGACTGGGTGGGCTCGCCGGACAGGGCGTCCAGCAGGCTGCTGATCTCCAGCTCGGTCAGGGGTCGGGGCTCCAGGTGGGTGGGGGCGGGCTCGGCGGGCAGCACCGCCTGCTCGCTGGCGGTGATCACCTTGAGCCGGGGCGAGCCATAGGAGGTCACGAGGGCCGCGAGCCAGGCTCGGCTCGCGCCGTCGAGCTCGTCGGCGTCGTCTACCAGCAGCACCAGCGGGGGATCGGTGGTGGCGCGCTGCGCCACCACCGCGCGCAGGGAGGCGGCCCGGGTCTCGCGCAGACGGACCGCGTGCTCAACATACTCTTCATCGCCCTGGACCCCAAAGAGCTCCGCGAGGCCCCGGAGATCTTCCGGGGCCAGCCCGCCGCGGGGCAACGCGTCCTGTAGCTCGCTGCGAGAGGGCTCGCTGTCCAGCCCGAGCAGGCGCGCCACCGCATCGCGCACGGGCTGCCAAGGGCGCCGGCAGAGGGTGGGATCGGGCTCCATCCACAGGGTGTCGAGCCCCCGCTTCTCGGCGATCTGCCTGGCCTCGTGGAGCAGCCGGGTTCGCCCCGACCCCAGCGGCCCCAGCAGCTCCAGGCCGACGCGATCGTCGGTCAAGAACGCGCGCAGCTCGCTCAGCTCCTTGTCCCGACCCGTGAGCTGGAAGCGGTGCGTCCGCTCGGCCCTCAGCCGCCGGTCCAGCGTGCTGGTGGGCACGGGGGCCTCGGTATCGCCCATGTCGCCAATATCGTCGAGCGCCGGGAGCGAGTCCTGCGAGCCCGCCCACTGGGTCTGCCCGGTGCCGCTGCCCCCGCCCTCGGGAACATCGGCCCGATACAACGTGTCGGCGGTGGCTCGCTCCGGGCCGGCCGTGCGCTGGGGCACTGGATCGGCTGTGCGGGTAGGGGCGGCGGGCCGCTGTGACTTCTCCAGCGCCGTACCGCAGTGCTCGCAGAAGCGCGCGCCCTCTCCGACGGCGTTGCCGCAGGTGGGGCACGCGGACTGGGAGCGCGCCAGGCTAGTGGCGATCAAGGACAGCGCCTCCTGGAGCTCCTTGACGCTGCCGAAGCGCTTATCGGGCGCCTTGCGCAGCGCGCGCCGGATGACGGACTCCAGCTCGGGGGGGATGTCTCGCTCCGGCGCCACCTCGTGCATGCTCGGCACCTGCGACGAGAGGTGCATCCCCAGCACCTCCATCACGGCGTCGGAGTCGAAGGGGGGGCAGCCGGTGAGCATCTCGAACAGGATCGCGCCCAGGGCGTAGATGTCCGTGCGGGGGGTGGCCTCCTGGCCCCGGATCTGCTCCGGCGCCATGTAGGTGGGCGTGCCGATGACCTGCCCCTGCTGGGTGAGCCGGCTATCGCGGGTGCTGTCGGTGAGCTTCGCGATGCCGAAGTCCAGGAGCTTGACGAACTCCTCGCCCGAGCGCAGGGGCGTGATCATCACGTTGTCGGGCTTGAGATCCCGGTGTACGAGGCCCGAGTCGTGGGCCTCCTCCAGGCCGGTGAGCACCTGGTCGGCGATGCGCAGCGCCCGTCGGGGCTCGATGGCGCCCTCGGCCGCGATCTGGTCCGAAAGCGTGGTCCCGCGCAGGTACTCGCTCACGATGAACAGCAGCCCCCCCGGGCTGCGCCCGAAGTCCATGATGGAGATGACGTGGGGGCTGTTGAGCCGGCTGGCGGCGCGGGCCTCCTGGGCGAAGCGCTGATCGTTGATGTCGTCTTCGGCCCCGGAGGGCTTCATGAGCTTCACCGCCACCGAGCTGTCCAGCGACAGGTGGACACCGCGGTAGACCCATCCCATGGCCCCTTCGTCGATGAAATCGGTGAGCTTGTACTTTCCTTCCAGCACCATGTCCTGGAGCTGGGTGCCCTTGCGATCGGGAACGTCGGACAGATCGGCGCTACATTCCGCGCACACGCGCGGTGCTCCTACGCTGCCACCCATGCAATTCGGACACAGTTTCATCGACACACCAGGACCTACTCTAATAGGCCTAGGGTGTATCCCCTCTGCTCACCATCCCCCGTTTGGGGGAGACAAAGCGAAATATGTCGAGCTATTACGACAATTACGGCGCAGCGGCGTGTCTTTTTGAAGCACTTTGCGGTACTATCGATCAATGAGATCGGTTCTGTTCGTATCCCGAGGGACTCGTCAGACTCGAGTCAGAACCCGAAAAACACGAACACCTGCAACAGGCCCACGGCTGCGCCGAGGACCCCGCCGCCCACCATGAGCATCCACTCGTCCTGCTCGAAGGCCGGGCGGATGACCCCCACGAAGTCCTCGGGATCGAGCGCCTGCATCTTGGTCCGCAGGGTGTTTTCGATGTCCAGGGTCTCGAGGGTGTAGCTCTCGAGCGCGTGGGCGTGCTTGGGCAGCTCGTCCATGAGCCGGTCCACCACCCGCGCCTTGATCCGCTCGAGCTCGTCGGTGCCGATGGCCAGCTCCACGAAGGGCCGGGCGATGCCGGCGCTCTCGTCGATCTCCTCGGAGACCCGGCGGTGGATGATGCGAAACAGCTCGTCCGAGGAGGGGCTGCGCAGCAGCCCCTCGAGGATGTTGGTGGGGTTCAGGATGCCGTGCTGGACCTGGGCGGCGTAAGCCTCGGCGACCTCCTGCTGGCGCTTGAGGAAGAGCCCGTGGAAGGTGATCCCGAAGACCTTGCGAGGCCGCTTGGGCTCGAAGACGAGCTTGAGGGCCACCCAGTTGGTGACGTAGCCCACCAGCGCACCGAACAGCGGCAGCAGCCACCACATCTGCCACAGGTGCCACACCGCCAACTGCACGAAGCCCGCGATGAAGCCCAGGTACAGGCCCGTCTTGACGAGGAAGCGGAGCTCCGGGCGGGCGCAGCCGATGATGACGTCGTTCATCACCTTCTTGTCGCGCACCAGGGCCTGCACCACCACCTGCTTCAGGTCGAAGATGCGGTGGATGTTGTCCTTCATGTCCAGGGTGATGCGCTCGATCACCCGCGGCGAGTCGGCGACGATCTTCTCGTGGATGGGGGCCCGGAGCGCCTGGGGGATGCGCTTCCAGATCCGCGGCGCCACCTCCATCATGATCTCGTGGGTCAATCGCGGGGTCAGCTCCTCGATGACCTCCCGCAGCTCCGCGGCCACCTGCTGAGGATCCACGCGGTCGAAGACCTCGTCTACGGACAGCAGCTTGCCCGTGATGAGATCGCAGGACTTGGCGGCCATGATGTGGATGCGCTTGGGCACGATGCCCTGCCACCCCAGCCGCAGCGGCCGGACCCCGCGAAACTCCACCGGCCAGAAGATCATGTGCGCCGCCAACAGGTTCGTCCCCCAGCCGATGAGCGCGCTGATGATCGGGATGGCCAGATAGCCCAGGAATGCGGCGTCGGAGAAAAGCACTGTCAAACCGTCCGTCTCGAAGCGCGCGAGGCCGGCGGAGGCGCGCCCCTGATCGGGCGGATAGTGTACAATTTCTGGGGGATTCGCAAGCCTGGACCGCGCCGCGGGAGAGCCGCGGCCGAGCCGACGCCGTGGGGAGCCCGGCGGGAGCCCGGCGGGAGCCCGGCGGGAACGGAGGTCAGGCGGAGGCTTCGGCCGGTTGGCGGGCCTCCTTTCGCGAGCCCGACTCCCCGCCGGGCAGGTCCTTGTCGGCGCGGCCGAGCAGCCGGGCGTTGATGGCCACGATCACGGTGGACAGGGACATGACCATGGCGCCCACCGCGGGGGGAAGCAGGAAGCCGAGGGGAAACAGGACCCCGGCGGCCAACGGAATGGCCACCACGTTGTAGCCCGTGGCCCACCACAGGTTCTGGACCATTTTGGCGTGGGTCGCTCGGGCGAGCTCCACGATGGCGGTGACGTCCCGGGGATCGGAGCGCACCAGCACCACGTCGGCGGTCTGGGCCGCGACGTCGGTGCCGGCGCCGATGGCCACCCCCAGGTCGGCCTCGGCCAGGGCCGGGGCGTCGTTGACGCCGTCGCCCACCATCGCCACGGCCAGCCCGCGCTCGCGCAGCTCGCGGATCTGTTCTGCCTTGCGGTCGGGCAGCACCTCGGCGAAGACCTCGTCGATGCCGAGCTCGCGGGCCACCGCCCGGGCCACGGGCTCCGCGTCGCCGGTGAGCATCACCGTGCGTACGCCCATCTGCTGCAGGCGGCGGATGGCCTCGGCCGACTCCGGCCGGACGGTGTCCCCCAGGGCGATGGCGCCCAGCGGTACGTCCTCGCGCAGCAGGTACACCACCGTGTGGCCGGCCTCGGCGAGCTCTCGGATCCGGTCGTCGTCCACGGTGAGTGAGTGCTCCTCGAGATATCGGGGGCTCACCACGCGGTAGCGGGTCTCCTCCACCTCGGCCTCGGCGCCCTGCCCGGGGATGGCCTGGAAATCCTTGGAAGAGGGGATCTCCAGCTCGTCTTCCCGGGCGCGGGCCACGATCCCCGCCGCCAGCGAGTGCTCCGAGCGCTGCTCCACCGCCGCGGCCAGCCGCAGCACCGCGGCCTCGTCGTTGACCGATGAGCCCGATGAGTCGGCATCGGCGCCGTCTTTTTCGTGAGACAGCGGGACCACTCCTTGCACGCGGAAGGTGCCCTGGGTGAGGGTGCCCGTTTTGTCGAGCACCACCGCGTCCAGCTTGCGGGCGCGCTCGAAGGAAGCGCGATCCCGGATGAGCAGCCCGCGGGAGGCGGCGAGGGTGGTGGATACGGCCACGACCAGGGGGATGGCCAGACCGAGCGCGTGGGGACACGTGATGACCATCACCGTCACCATGCGCTCCAGGGAAAAGTCCACGGCATACCCGAAGGCCAGCCACCCGATCAGGGTGCCGACCCCCACGCTGAGCGCGACGATGGTGAGCCAGAGCGCTGCCCGGTTGGCCAGGTCCTGCGTCCGGGAACGGGACTCCTGTGCCTCGCTGACCATCCGCACCACCTGCGACAGGTAGGAGTCGTCCCCCGTCTTGCTCACCTCCACGGTGACAGCGGACTCGCCGTTGATCGAGCCCCCGATTACTTCGTCGGCGTCGTCCGCCCCTTTCTCCACCGGCCGGCTCTCCCCCGTGACCATGGATTCGTTCACCGTGGTCCGCCCTTCGCGCACCACGCCGTCGGCGGGCACCTTCTCCCCCGGCTTGACCACCACGCGATCCCCGGCGCGCAGCTCGCGCACGGGGACGTCCTCGGTCTCGCTACGGCCATCGTCGTCGTCCACGAGGCGATGCGCCTCGGAGGGCATGAGCTCCACCAGCTCCTCCAGGGCGCCCGAGGCCCCCATCACCGACCGCATCTCGATCCAGTGACCCAGCAGCATCACGTCCACCAGGGTGGCGAGCTCCCAGAAGAACACCTTGCCCTCGAGGCCGAAGACCACCACCGAGCTATAGGCGTAGGCCACGGTGATGGCGAGGGCGATGAGGGTCATCATCCCGGGCTGGCGCTCACCCAGCTCGTCGTAGAGCCCCTTGAGAAAGGGCCAGCCGCCATACAGGAAGATGACCGTGGCCACGGCCCACTGCAGGTAGCTGTCGCCGGTGAATGCGAGGGCCTCCCGCAGCCCCAGCAACCCCTGGATGAGGGGCGCGAGCACCAGCACGGGCACGGTGAGCACCAGCGAGACCCAGAACCGCCGCCGGAAATCCGCCACCATCTGGGCGTGGTGCTCCTGGTGGCCGCCGTGGCCGTCGTGGCCGTCGTGGTCGTCGTGGCCGCCGTGGCCGCCGTGATCGCCGTGGCCGCCGTGATCGCCGTGATCGCCGTGATCGCCGTGACCTGGGCTATTGGCACTCGTGTCTGACATGGGGAAATGCTCCTTCCCGCGCTGTACCGGGTCGGGTTGAGATCTCGCTTCGAGAGGCAAGAATCGCACCAGTAGTGATTGGGCTGGGTGGGGGCCGGCTCCCGCCTACGTGCGCGCGGGTGATGGGCCGGGACAGACGGGGCAGCGCATATCCCAGCCGACGAAATCACGGGAAACGCGTGTCCCGGGGGTGGGCCGCCCATCCCTCATCCGGAACGAAACCGTCCGCAACGGGGGTGCCGCCGGAGGAGGGCTCAGCGCAGCGCCACGTCCTCCTGGAGAAATCGCTCGCTCCCGCCGGCTCCGAGCGCGGCCTGGCGTGCCTGCTCCAGCAGGGCGCGTCCCTGGTCGCCGCCGATCCGCAGCCCCCGCTGGTAGCGGGCCACCACCCCCATCCCCCCGCGCCCGAGCTCGCGCACGAGGCGATACCGGCTCGCCTCCCCCTGAGGGGATCCCGGCCGCTGGCCGCCCGTCACGGCGTACACCTGGCTCGCATCTGCATGCCCGGAGAGTATCGCAGAATTGCGGCGATTTCCGCGCCTGTCCCGCGCGTTCGTCCCGCGCGCCTGGCTAGCGGCGCGCCCGATCGAGCACCTGCCGGACCTTTTTGATCAGGCTCGCGGCGGTGAAGGGCTTCTCGAGCAGCGCCACCTCCCCTTCGGGCACCCCGTGCCGGGTGATGGCCTCGTCGGTGTAGCCGGACATGAACAGGACCCGCAGGTGCGGGTGGTGACGGCTCAGCCGGTCGGACAGCACCTTGCCGCTCATCTGGGGCATCACCACGTCGGTGAGCAGCAGGGCGATGTCCCCGCCGTGCCGCTCGCACTGCAGCAGCGCCTCGCCGCCGTTGGCCGCGGTGAGCACGCGGAAGCCGGCCGACTCCAGGATCCGCCGCGCCAGCCGGCGCACCGCGTCATCGTCCTCCACCACGAGCACGGTCTCGCTGCCGAACGTCAGCACCGGCTCGCTCGCGCGCTCCGGTTTTTCCTCCCCAGGGGCGCTCACCGGGAGGAACAACCGGAAGGTGGCCCCGTGGCCGGGGGCGCTCTCCACGTGGATGGTACCGCCGCTCTGCCGCACGATGCCGTACACCGTGGCGAGGCCGAGCCCGGTGCCCTTGCCTTGCTCCTTGGTGGTGAAAAACGGCTCGAAGATCCGGTCCTGCGTCTCGGTGTCCATGCCCTGGCCGCTGTCGGACACCGCGAGCATGACGTAGGGGCCGACCTCGCCGTCCTCCGGGATCCGGGGATCCGCCGGGCCCAGCTCCACGTACGCCGTCTCGACGTCGATCCGGCCACCGCGGGGCATGGCGTCCCGGGCGTTGACCAGCAGGTTCATCAGCACCTGCTCGAGCTGGCTCGGGTCGGCCCTCACCGGGGGGAGCCCCTGGGCGAGAGCGAGCTCCAGGTCGATGTCCTCGCCGATGAGTCGGTTGAGCATCTTTTCGAGCGCCGACACCACCTCGTTCAGATCGAGGGTCCGGGGCTCCATCAACTGCTTGCGGCTGAAGGCCAGGAGCTGCCGGGTGAGGGCGGCGGCGCGGTTGCCCGCGTCGAGGATCTGCTGGGCGTCCTCCCGCATGGGGGCCGCCTCGTGCAGGCTGCCGAGGATCAGGGTGGCGTAGCTGTTGATCAGGGTGAGCAGGTTGTTGAAGTCGTGGGCCACCCCCCCGGCGAGCCGCCCCACGGTCTCCATGCGCTGGGACTGGTGATACTGGCGCTCCAGCTCGCGGATCTGGCTCTGCTGCTGGTGGCTCTCCACCAGGGCGCCGATGAGCCGGGCCGAGGCCCGCAGGCGTTTTTGGGCCAGCTTCACGATGAAGGGCGGCCGGGAGGCGTACTGCCGCGCGGCACGCTGTAGCGTTTCCACGGGGACCTGGTAGCGTTCGGCGATCTCGCGCAGGGCAGTCGGATCCGTGGGCGGATCGCCATAGCCCACGTTCATGGCGCCCACCACCTCGCCCCCTGCCCGGATGGGCACCGTGTAGAGCCCGATGCCCCCCTGGCAGGCGCGATCCACCGGCTCCCCGGTGGCGATGGCCTCTTGCGCGCAGTCAGTCCAGCACGACTCGTGACACAGCCAGCAGCCCGAGGCGAGGGCCTCGGCGGTGTCGGCGGTGTCGCAGAGCGCCCGCGATGCGCGATCCAGCAGGCGGCACCAGCCCGAGGTGAAGATGCCGTGGGCGTAGTCCCCGTCTCGCTCGTAGATGGCCGTCGAGCTGCCGAGCAGATCGACATAGTCTCTGGCGATGTCGGCCAGTCGATCCCGGCCCACCGATTCCAGCACCACCCCCCCCTGGTTCAGCGCCACCAGATCGCCGTAGCCCTGGTCATCTGGCGGCGGTGCGTCCTCCTGCTCGGCCCCGACGTCCCCGGACAGCATCCACTGGATCTTGCGCAGGTCGGCCGCGGTCTGGCGCTGCTCGGTGACGTCCCGCAGGGAGGCGAGCCAGGCGGGCTGGCCCTGCCACTGCAGCTCGGTGGCCCGCAGCTCCACCTCGGCGCGCTCCCCATCGGCCCGAAACACGGTGAGCTCCGAGGGCTCGTCGGCGCTCACCGGGAAGCCGAAGCGCGAGCCGACGAGGGTCTCCCGCGGCTGGCCGAGGATGGCCGCCGCGGCCGGGTTGGCGAGCAGCACCGTGCCCGCCTCGTCCACCACCACCAGCCCGTCCAACGCCTGGTCCACCAGGGTCTGCAGCGCGTCGGAGGGCGGTGTGCCTCTTTCGTCCACGGTCATCTCCGTTTGCGGGGGGAGACGGCGCCCTGCAGCGCGGTGAAAAGCGACTCGAGGGAGTCCAGCGCCACGCGCCGGGCGCGGGTTCGGCTCAAGGCCTGCTCGAGACGCATGAACAGCCCGTCGAGGGTGAAGGCGCCCGCCGATATCAGCTCCCCGGCCGGCAGATCCAGGTGCAGGATCTCGAGATCGCCCCCCTTCATCAACTGGACGACGTCCATGCCGAGGTCCCGGAAGTTCGCCGCCAGCCGGGATGGATCGGCGGCCTAAACGATCAGATAATTCGTGATCGGGGCCTTACCACCCCGGCACCCGTGGGTGAGAAACTGCATGGCCAGCAGGGTCTTGCCACAGCCCGGGCCACCGCGGAGCAGGGTGGTCCGCCCGGCGGGCAGCCCGCCGTGGGTGATCTCGTCGAGGCCCGTGACGCCGGTGGGTGCCTTGGGCAGGGTCGGGGCTCGGTTGGAGGGGGCGGTGGTCGTAGTCATCAGGGGTCTTTCCTCGAAGCGCCGGTCGGCGCGGGGTTGGCGGGAGAGTCGTGCGTTGGGCCGACGGGGTCACCATCGAGCACTCGCCGCACGGCCTGCAGCAGATCCGGCACGGTGAAGGGCTTGGCCAGCAGCGCGGTGTCCTCGTCGAGCACGCCGTGCATAGCGATGGCGTTGTCGGTGTAGCCGGACATGAACAGCACGCGAAAGCTCGCGCCCGCGCGGGCGGCGAGCCGGATCAGCCGCTCGGCTACCTCCCGGCCGCTCAGCTCGGGCATCACCACGTCGGACAGCAGCAGGTCGAACTGCTGTCCTTCCTGCTCGCAGATTCGGATCGCCTGGTGGCCGTCCGCCGCGGTGAGCACCCGGTAGCCAGCCGACTCCAGGATGCGCGCGGTGAGCTTGCGCACCGCCTCCTCGTCCTCCACCACCAGGATCGTCTCGCTGCCCTGTAGCTCGGTGGCCACCCGGTCGAAGCGCGGCGTGGGGTGCGGGTCCTGCTCCACCCGGGGCAGGAAGATTCGGAAAGTCGTGCCTTCACCGGGTTGGCTCTCCACCTCGATGGCGCCCTCGCTCTGGCGGACGATGCCGTAGACCGTGGCCAGGCCGAGGCCGGTGCCCCGATCCTTGGTTTTGGTCGTGAAGAAGGGCTCGAAGACCCGCTCCCGGGTCTCGGCGTCCATGCCCTCACCCGTGTCTGCGACGGACAGCACCGCGTACCGGCCGGCTTGACCGTCGGGGTGACCGTCGGGGTGACGGCACGCCGCCTTTTCGTCGAGCTGCACGTTGGCGGTGGTGATGGTGAGGGTCCCTCCCCGGGGCATGGCGTCCCGGGCGTTGACCACCAGGTTCATCAGCACCTGCTCGAGCTGCGCCGGGTCGGCGCTGACCCGCCCGAGACCCTCGGACAGGCGGGTCCGGATCGTGACGTCCTCGCCGATGACGCGCTCGAGCATCCGATCCAGGCCCGCCACCACCTCGTTGAGGTCCAGGATCTTCGGCTTGAGCACCTGCTTGCGGCTGAAGGCCAGGAGCTGGCGGGTGAGATCGCTGGCGCGCTTGCCTGCACCGAGGACCTGCTGGAGATCCTCGCGCAGCGGGCTCTGCTCGTCCAGCTCCGCCAGGGCGAAGCCGGTGTAGCTGTTGATCACGGTGAGCAGGTTGTTGAAGTCGTGGGCCACGCCCCCGGCGAGCTGCCCGATGGTCTCCAGGCGCTGGGACTGGTGGTACTGGCGCTCCAGCTCGGCGATCTGGGCCTGCTGCTCGTTGCGCCGGCTGATGTCGTTGACGAATCCCTCGATGACGTGGCGCCCCTCGGGGTCGCGCTCGGCGATCCGCGCGCTCAGGCTCAGCCAGATCGGCCGGCCGTCGCGGCCGCGGGCGGGGATCTCGAGGCTGTCCACCTGGCCGGTCCGTTCGAGCTGCTGGAACAGGGCTCGGCGCTCCCCCTCGTCCGTGCAAAGCTGCTTGTCGAACTCCGCGCCTTGCGACGCCAGCTCGGCGGTGGAGTCGTAGCCGAGGATCCGAGCCAGGGTCGGATTCACCGCGCGCAGGACGCCCTCGAAATCGCACCGGAAGATGCCCACCGTGGAGTTTTCGAACAGCTCGCGATAGCCCCGCTCCGTCTCGCGCAGCTCCTCCTCGGAACGCAGCAGCTCGGTGATGTCCTGGAACGTGGTGAACACCCGGTAGGGGCGCGCTTCACCGGCCCGGATCTCTGGGATCGCGTGGACCTGGATCCAGCGATACTGCTCCTCCTCGGGGTGAAACACCCCCATCCGAGCGCTTGCGGGAAGGCCGGTGCGAAGCGCCACCATGGACGGATGCTCGTCCTCGGGGAGCTCGCTGCCGTCCGCCCGGCAGGCGCGCCACCGGGGATCTTTGGACGTGCGGCCGCGCATCTGCTCCAACGTCAGGCCGAGGATGCGCTCCGCCGCCGGGTTGGCCTGGGTGATTCGTCCGTCTGGGGCCTGGTAGACCACGCCCTGGGCCATGGACTCGTAGAGATGCTGGAAATCCTGGTTGGAGCGCTCCATCTCCTGCTGGGCCTGCCGGCGGTCGGTGACGTCGGTGACCACGCCCTCGATGGCCGTGGGGCGGCCCTCGGCGTCGGTGAGCAGGACGTGGCGCTGGTTGAGCCAGCGGGTGCGCCCCTCGCGGTCCAAGATGGCGAGCTCGTAGGTGGGCGGCGCCTCGCCGGCCAGCAGCCGCTCCCACTGCTTTCGAAAGAACTCGTGGAAGTCCGGATGCAACAGCTCCCGTATCAGCAGCGGCCGCTCGAGGAAGAACTCCGGTGGATAGCCAGTTATGCGCTCCGCGGCCGGGCTCACGTACTCGTAGGCGCCGTCGGGCAGCGACATCCGGTAGATCATGTCCGGCGCGTTCTCGGCGAGGCGGCGGAAGCGCTCCTCGCTCTCCTGCAGGGACTCCTTGGCCTCCAGCCGCTCGATGACGCGCCCCAGCAGCTCGGTCAGCGCGTCGATGAGCGCGCGCTCCTCGCGCAGGAAGGGGCCTTCGTCCTGGGCGGGTCGGGGCTTTAGGTAGCCCACCTCCACGGCGCCCCGCCCGCGCTCGTCTACCCGCAGCTCGGCGCGCTGCACGGCCACGCACTCGTCCATCGGCCCGGTCTCGTGGCGCTGGTCGTCGAGCCGGATGCAGGCCACGGCACAGTCGGGGTGGAGCCACGAGCCCGGCAGGGTCCGGACGGTCTGCGCCAGGATCTCATCCGCGGACGAACCGGCGCGCTCCACGATGTCGCTCAGCGCTTGCAGGCAGGTGAGCTCCTTGACCCGCTCGCGCAACGCGAGCTGAGCGGTCTTTTGCTCCGTAATGTCGATGATGTGGGTCAAAAAGCGCAGGGGCGCGCCCGCGAGGTCGCGTTGCAGCCGGGTGTTGACCAGCGTCCAGACCACCGCCCCGTCGCGGGCCAGGTACCGCCTCTCCATGGTCCAGTCGGCGCGCTCCCCCGCCAGCAGGCAGCGCACGCACTCCTGGCTCTCGGCGACATCATCGGGGTGGGTGATGTCGGCGAAGGCGAGCCGCTGCAGCTCCTCCTTGGTATATCCGAGCATCTCGGCGAAGGCCGCGTTGAGCCGCAGCAGCCGCCCGTCGGGCGCGGTCATGGACTTGCCAACCGGGGCGTCGTCGAAAAACGTCCTGAAGCGCTCCTCGGCCTCCTCGAGCTGGCGCTGAGCGGCCCGCTCCTCGGTCTGATCGCGAAAGACCAGCACCACCCCCGTCACCTCGCCGTGTTCGTCGCGGATGGGGGCGCCGCTGTCGGCCACCGGCCGCTCGGTGCCGTCACGGGCCACGAGCAGGGTGTGGTTGCCCAGGCCCACCACGCGCCCCTCGCGCAGCACGCGCTCCACCGGGCTGGGCACCGGCTCCCGGGTGTCCTCGCTCAGGATCCGGAACACCTCGGCCGCGGGCCGACCCCGGGCCTCGGCCTCGGACCAGCCGGTGAGCGACTCGGCCACCGGGTTCATTTGCGTCACCCGCCCCGCGGCGTCGGTGGCCAGCACCGCGTCCCCGATGCTGTAGAGCGTGGCCCGGTGCTGGCGCTGCTCGGCCTCGAGGGCGGCGACGCGCGCTTTCAGCGCGGCCACCTCGGATTCTCGTTTTGCATTCTCGCGCTTCACGGGCTCTCCCTCCGCCGCGTCTCGTCTCGTCTCGTCTCGTCTCGTTTCACCGCGCGTGTCATGGAGCCGGCTTTCTTTTCCTGCGTTCCCGTGCTCCTGCGTTCCGTTCGTCTCCGATCCGCCTCCGATCCGCCTCCTCGGGGCGCGCCGAGCCGCCGCGTCGCTTTTTCTTCATGGGCCGCCTGCGGCGGGGAGCCGCCCGCCGAGGGCCGTGCGCACGGAGCGCTCGAGCAGCGGCGCGTCCACCGGCTTGGGCAGCAGCATCACCGGCGCGTGCTGCATGGCCTGGAACATCAGCTCGCTTTCCGGGTAGCCCGTGACGATGATCACCGGGAGCTCGGGGTGGGTCTCGCGCAGCCGGGCGAGCACCTGCGCTCCGTTCATCTGTGGCATCACCAGGTCCAGCAGCACCACGTCGGGGGCCTTTTGTGCGATCAGCCCGAGCGCCTGCTCACCCCGGGTCGCCTGGCAGGACTGGCAGCCGAACCGCTGAAGCAGCCGGGCGAGGGTGCGGCAGACCTGCTCATCGTCGTCCACGATGAGCACCGAGCAGGCCGCCTCGGCGCCGGCGGCGCCGGCGCCCGCGCCGTCGGTGGGGCCGGCGGCCGTGGCGCCCGCGCCGCCCGCGTCGTCGGTGGGGCCCGCCTTCAACCAGGCGTCCAGATCCTTCGGATCGAACCGCCAGCTCCGCCCGGCCTTGAACGCCGGCAGGCGGTTGGCCCGCGCCATCTTCCGTACGCTCTCGGGGTGCAGGCCGAGCCGCCGGGCGACCTCGGTCACGCACAGATAGGCTCGCGGCGATGCCATGCTCCTCCTCCTCCTCCTCCTCCAGCTTCTGCTCCCCAATCGGCTCATCGGGTCCTCGCCGCACCGCGGGCGAGCTGCACAAAGCAGTGCAAGATTGCATAAAGCTTTAAACGACGAGGCACGGCTGTCAATGCGAAATGCATCCCATAATACAAAATAGATAGGGAGGGTTTAGCTGTAACTGGTTGTATTTTATGTGGTAGAGGATGCAAAATCGGTTGGTGTGCGGTCAGAGGGCCTTACGCACCGCCCGCAGGAGGGCGTCCCTGGAAAAGGGCTTGCGCAGGCAGGGTCCGTCGAGCCGGGCGGTCGGGTCGTCGACGACGGCGGAGTCTCCGGAGTAGCCGGTCATGTAAAGCACCGGGAGGCCGGGGCGCACCTCGCGGAGCCGGGCCGCCAGCTCCGGGCCGTTCATCACGGGCATCACCACGTCGCTGAGCACCAGGTCGAGCTGACCCACGTGTTTCTCCAACCGCAGCAGGGCTTCCCCGGCGTTGCTCGCGGAGATCACCTGGTAGCCGGCCGCCGAGAGGATGCGCTCGGTCAGACGCAGCACCACGCCCTCGTCCTCCACCACCAGGAGGGTCTCGTGGCCTCCCAGGCTCTGCCGGTCGTCGGAGCGCTTCACGGCGTGGGAGGCCTGGGCGTGGGCCGTCCGCCGCGGAAGGTATACGTGGAACGCGCTGCCAGCGCCGGGGGAGGTGTCCACCTGGAGGTGCCCGACGCTCTGTTTGACGATGCCGTAGACGGTGGCCAGGCCGAGGCCGGTGCCGCGGTCCTTCTCCTTGGTGGTGAAAAAAGGCTCGAAGAGCCGCTCGCGCACCTCGGGAGACATGCCGACGCCCGTGTCGCGCACCGACAGCCTGACGTGGGGCCCGCTCGTGGCCTCCGGGTGGCGGCTGGCGTGCGCCTCGTCCAGGTCCTCGTTGGCGGTCTCGATGGTGAGCCGCCCTCCCCGGGTCATGGCGTCGCGCGCGTTGACCACCAGGTTCATGAGCACCTGCTCCATCTGCCCCGGATCCGCCAGCACGGACCCCAGGTCCGGGGCCAGACGGGTGACCAGCCCGAGGTCCTCGCCGATGACCCGCTGCAACATGCGCTCCATCTCTTGGACGATTTCGTTCAGATCGAGGATCCGGAGCTCGAGCTGCTGCTCGCGGCTGAAGGCCAGGAGCTGCCTCGTGAGTGCCGCCGCTCGATCTCCGGCGGCCTGGATCTCCTCCAGATCGCTTCGGAGCGGATCGCCCGGGCGCAGGTCCGAGATCCCAAAGGCGGAGTAGGTGTTGATCACCGTGAGCAGGTTGTTGAAGTCGTGGGCCACCCCCCCGGCGAGGCGGCCCAGGGTCTCCATCTTCTGCGCCTGCTGATACCGCCGCTCCAGCTCCAGGAGCTGCTCCTGCTGCTGCACGAGCTCGGTGGTGTCCCAGACCGTGGAGACCATCAGGTTCTGCTCGAACAGCGGGATGTTCCGCGCCGAGATGACCCGCTCCTGCCCATCGCGCGTGGTGGCCTTGATGTCGCTCCAGCGCATGCGCTCCGGGTCGCCGGACTGGATGCCCGTCAGGATCTGCTCCTTGAGCCGGGCGCGATACTCGGGATCCGGGTACACCTTTTCGAAAAAGGTCTCGATGTTGCGTAGTTCCTCGGCCGGCCAGCCGTAGATCGTCGCGAACTGCTCGTTGATGTAGGTGGCGTCTCCCTCGTCGATGTAGTTGACCGCCAGGCCGATGGGCAGGTGGTCCAGGATGGTCTGGATGAACTCGTTGCGCTCGGTGAGCTCGCGCTCGGCGCGCTTGCGGGCGCCGATGTCCACGGCGATGGCCATGGCGGCGACGATTTGATCCGCGGCGTCCCGGATGGGGGCGCCCGAGAGGCTGATCTCGATGCGGCTGCCGTCGCGCCGCTGCCGGACGAGCTCCACGTCGGAGAAGGACTCGCCGGCCATCACGCGCTCCCAGAGGCGCTGGTGCTTCTCGGCGTTTTCTCCGGGGACGATGGGGAGCGGCTCGCCCAGCACCTGCTCGGCCGGCCAGCCGAACATCTCCTCGGCGGCGCGATTCCAGGACAGCACCCGCCGCTGCAGATCCACGCTGTAGATCGCCACCGGCGAGGTCCGCACCAGGGCGGCCGGCAGCGTCGTGTCACCGGTCGCCGCCTCTGCCTCGGTGGTGCTGGACGCCGGGGGTGGGGAAGGGCGCGGCGCCGACCGGTCTTTTCCGGGGGTTCCAGGGGTTCCAGGGGTTCCAGGGGTTCCAGGGGTTCCGCCCATTTCGCCTCCGTCCTGCTCCTGGCGCTACAGCGGAACCCGCTGCTTGGCCGTGCCGCGGCGCCCACCCTTGGCGCGCAGCGTCTGACTCGAGCCTGAACCCAGATTGTACGCACCAGCTTTTGCGGTGTAAATGTCTGGCGCGAGCGCTGGGGTGACCTCACCCGCTCTCCGTGAGGCGCGCGCACAGGTCCCAGAGCCGCTGGCGCTCGGCGGGGCGCTCGCGCGTCCAGGGCAGCAGGTGGGTGGGCACGGGTCGGCGATCGAACCAAAAGAGCCCGGTCTGACCTTTCGGGCGCTCGGCTACCGCGAGCCACAGGGCCGTGTCCGCGCCCTGGACGGGGGTGCGCAGGCGGTTCTCCATGGCCCGCCAGAAGCGCGGCAGGGAGCGCTCCACCCCGGGCGTGGCGGCCCAGCCGGGGTGCATGGCGTTGACCGTGGTGCCGGAGGCGGCCAGCTCGCGGGCGAGCTGCTCGCTGAGCACTACCTGAGCGCGCTTGGTCTGGGCGTAGGCCTCCACGCCGTCGTAGCGCCCCTCGAGGCGGGTGAGGGCGTCGACGTCCAGGCGCTTGGTGTACATGCCGCCCGAGGAGACGAAGATCACCCGGGCGTCCCGCAGCCGGGGCGCGAGCAGTCGGGTGAGCAGGAACGGGCCCACCAGGTGGGTGGCCACGGTGCGCTCCAGGCCGTCGGCCGTCATCTCGCGCGCGTCGGGCAGCACGCCGGCGTTGTGCACCAGCACGTCCACCCGCGCGGGCGAGAATCCCGCCACGAAGGCGGCCACGGACTCGAGGCTGGAGACGTCCACTCCCTCCAGGTAAACCGCGGCGTTGCCCGTTTGCGCGGAGATGGCGTCGCGGGCCGCGGCCCCCCGCTCGCCGCTGCGGCAGAGCATGTGCACCGTGGCTTCGCGCTCGGCGAGCCCGTGGGACACGGCGTAGCCCAGACCCGAGTTGGCGCCGGTCACCAGGCACACCTGCCCTTGCAGGGAGCGGTCCAGATCGGCTGGGTCGAAGAGGCGCTGGTGGCGCAGGTAGCCGGAGCGGTCGAACGAGAAGAAGATGCTGCGATCGAGGAGGCCGTCGAGGAGCTTCATGGCGTGTACGTCCTGGACCCGTTTCCGGCTTTTTACGTGTATTTCGGTTATTACATGTTTTTACATGTATTCCGTGTCAGCTCAACATGGGGCCATCGGGGTCGAAGACAATCAGGAGGCTGGCGAGCGGGCCCGTCCAGCTCGGGGCGAAGGAGGGGAGGACGATCACTTCGGTTCCGGTTCCGGTTCCGGTTCCGGTTCCGATGCCGGTTCCGATGCCGGTTCCGATGCCGGTTCCGATGCCGGTTCCGATGCCGGTTC
>CAYFWA010000023.1:1717-3914 GCA_964346625.1 uncultured Myxococcales bacterium | reverse complement strand
CGATGCCGGGTTTGGAGTCGGACCGAGGGGTGGATCTCCCTCTTCGGGGCTGGGGATCGCGAGATCCCAGAACTGCTGGCGGGCCTCGTCGGTGCCGATGATGGCCACCAGATCCCCGGCTTGGAGCCGGAACAGGGCGTCCGGGTTGGCCTCCAGCTTCTCGTCGCGGATGATCCCCACCACGGCGACGCCGGTGTACTTTCGGATCTCGGCCTCCCCGAGGGTGCGCCCTGCGAGCGCGCTCCGGGAGTCCAGGAGCACCCACTGCAGGTCGAACTGCTGCTCCGCCGCGCGGAGCTGACCCAGGGTCCGGTAGTCGGCGCCCTCCTCCACGAAGGGCGCGAACAGCTCCTGGCGGGTCGCCTCGGTGATGCGCTGGATCTCGGGCACGGGGATTCGCAGGTGCAAGAGCGCCTGCCGGGTCATCTCGAGGCCGGTCTCGAACTTGGGGAGCACCACGTCGGTGACGCCCACCTGCCTGAGCACGTCCAGACCGCCCGGATCCGAGGCCCTGGCCACCACCGCGAGCCCGGCGTTGGCCTCCCGCGCGCTCACCACGATGGACCGGGCCACCACCAGGTCCGGCGTCGCGACCACCAAAAGCCGGGCATCGGCGATGGCCGCCGCCTCGAGCACGATCTCCTGGCTGGCGTCGCCGTAGACCACGGGCACGCCGCCGGCCTTGAGCTGCTCCACCCGGCGGTGATCCAGCTCCACCACCACCTGGGGGATGCCGCGGCTCTCCAATATCCGCGAGATCTGGAATCCCACCCGGCCACCGCCGGCGATCACCACGTGCTTGCGCAGGCCCTCGTCGGGGATGTTGAGCGTCTCCAGGGCCTCGTGACGAAACCAGCGCTTGCTCAGCGCATACAGCCGGGCGGTCTGCCCCGACACCAGGGGGGTGAGGGCCATGGTGACGATGGCCGTGGTGAGCACCAGGGAGTACAGCTCGTGCCCGATGGACCCGCTGGCCACCCCCACCCGGGCGAGCACGAAGGAGAACTCGCCGACCTGAAACAGCCCCAGCCCCACGGCGAGGGGGATGACGTTGCCGTAACGGAATATCCGCGCGATGGCGGCGAAGATCAGCCCCTTGCCAATCCCCACCACCAGCACGAGGAGGATCACCAGGCCGAGGTGGTCCAGCAAAAAGCGTGGATCGAGCAGCATGCCCACCGAGGCGAAGAACAGCAGTCCGAAAAGATCCCGCAGGGGGATGATGTCGCTCAGCGCCTGGTGCCCGAAGTCCGACTCGCTGAGCACCATCCCGGCCACGAAGGCGCCGAAGGCGAAGGACAGCCCCACCAGGTGTGTGGCGTAGCCCACGCCGAGGCCGATCGCCGTGATGGCCAGCAAAAACAGCTCCCGGGAGCCGAGCCGAGCGATGTGGGCCATGAGCCGCGGCAAGAGGCGCGTGCCGAGCAGCACCATGGCGGCGATGAACGCCGCCGCCTTCAGGGCCGCGAAGCCGAGGGCGGGGAGGCCCGAGGCGGGGTCGCTGAGCTGGGGCAGGATCACCATCAGGGGGACCACCGCCAGATCCTGGATGATGAGCATCCCGATCATCACCTTGCTCGACAGCGTGCCCAGCCAGCCCTGGCTCATCAGGGTCTTGAGCAGGACCATGGTGCTCGACAGCGAGATCAGGGCTCCGAGCCACAGCGCCTGCTGCCACGACCAGCCGAGCGCCGTACCGATGCCGTAGCCGAGCCCGATGGTGAGCAGCATCTGCAGCGGCGCACCGATCATGGCCACCCGCCGGACGGGTTTCAGGTCCTTGAGCGAGAACTCGAGCCCCAGGGCAAACAGCAAAAGCGCCACGCCGATCTCGGCCAGCAGCTCGATCTCGTGGGTGCTCGACACGGCCAGCCCGGCCGTGTGGGGCCCCAGGATGATCCCGGCGGCGATGTAGCCGAGGACCAGCGGCTGGCCCAGACGTTGCAGCAGCAGCCCACAGCCAAAGGCCGCCACGATGAGCAGGATGATGTCGGCAGCGATTCCCAAGGGTTCAATCCGGGGCGTCTGAGTGCCGCTCCGTATAGCATGAGATCGGGCTGATGTCTGCTCTTGAAGTGCGCTCCAGAGCAACCTATGGACACGTCGGCTTCGTACGCGATTTTCGTAACCGGGGTTCGTTCCCCGGGGTTCGTTCCCCGGGGTTCGTTCCCCGGGGTTCGTTCCCCGGGGTTCGTTC
>CAYFWA010000023.1:0-1458 GCA_964346625.1 uncultured Myxococcales bacterium | reverse complement strand
AGGCTCAGTCGCGGCGGGGCTCAGTCGAGGGGAGGCTCAGTCGCGGCGGGGCTCAATCCAGGGGCTCCATCCCCTCGGACAGATACTTGCGGGCCAGATCCACGTAGAGTTGCTTGCCGAATCTCCAGAGCTCCCGGTCCTTTTCGCTCACCGGGCGCACCACCTCGGCCGGGTTGCCGGCCACCACCTGCTCGGCGGGCACCTGCTGTCGCATGCGCACCACGCTGCCCTCGGCCACGATGGCCCAGGTCCCCACCTCGGAAAGCAGGCTCAGGGTGGCCCCCATGCCGATCACCGCGCCGTCCCCGATGCGCTGGCCGTGCAGGATGGCGCCGTGGCCAATGGTCACGTCCCGGCCGATTTGGTGCGTGTGGCCGGGCGGCGCGTGGATGATGGCGCCCTCCTCCACGGCGGTGCCGTCGCCGATCTCGATGCGGCCGTAGTCTCCCCGCAAGATGGCGCCGTGGCCGATGTAGCAGCCGCTGCCGATGACCACGTCCCCGATGATCTGGGCGGTCTCGCTCAGGTAGCTATCCTGCCCGTGGCTGGGCTCGTTTCCGTCGAATCGATATCGCATGCGTCGATCACCTTTTCCCGGATTGTCATTGTTCCGATTGCGCTTCTCGGGGCGCGTACTTGAGCACGGGCATGGATCCTCCTCTTTGGCTCCTGCTCCTTGGTCACAAACCATACCCTGTAGTCGGCCCTCAAGTCCCGAGCCACCCCCGCATCACCGCCCAGCCGGCCCAGGCCACCACCAGGCAGGTCGACACCGTGGCCAGGACGTTGCCGAGGGCGAGGAGCCAGGCCCCCTCCTGCAGATACCCCAGGGTCTCGTAGTTGAAGGTGGAGTAGGTGGTGAACCCCCCCATCACCCCCGTGGTCAGGGCCACCCGGAGCGTGGGCCCGAGCACCGTGGTCTCGGTGCCCACGAACATGAGCACCGACAGCAGCAGCGAGCCGAGGACGTTCACCGCGAAGGTGCCGTAGGGGAACCCAGTCCCCAGCCACCGCAGCACCCAGAAGGACATGAGATAGCGCGCCCCACCGCCCACCGCGCTCCCCAGACACACCCAGAAAAGCTTGACCACGGGCTCCTCCGAACGCTGCTTCGCTGCGCATGGCGCCGTGGTCGTCGCGATCGGACGGGGTCCCACGGCGTCAGGCTCGTCAATGAGCTCGCTCGAAACGCGATCCGCGCTTCGTGATCCGCGAGCCCGCACGCTGCACCGCAGGAGTCATTGGCCACGGCCAGCGCGAGTCGGCACGTGACGGTTGTCGGCGAACTCCACCGCCATCGGGTTCGCGCGTATTGATGGCACGATCGGCGCGCCCCCGTCAACGGCGCAGGGGACGGAGCCATTTGCGCTGTGGCCTCCGCCGCGCGCCCCGCGGGGCCCCCACCCCTCGCGACGGCCCCCGCGCGCCTCGCCGAGAGCCAAACGCCGACGCCAGGGC